>JBGOVD010000004.1:0-17960 GCA_041477935.1 Dissulfurispiraceae bacterium
CAGGAATTTCTTGCCCTCTTCATTGACCTCTATCGAATGCCTCAGGTGGGCCTCGTCTCCGAGTGCCGCAAGGGCCGCTTCCTGCGCCAATGAATTGGCATTAAAGGGTTCCCTTATTTTGTTCATTTCTTCGAGTATCTCTCTCTTTGCGATGCCGTACCCGATCCTGAGCGAGGCGAGGCCGTAGACCTTCGAAAAGGTCCTCAGGATCAGTATGTCCCGGCCCTCGGCAAAGTACTTCAAAGTGTCGGGATATTCAGGGTCACGGACATATTCGAAGTATGCCTCATCCATGACGACCAGAACGCCATCGGGCACACGCTTCATAAAGGCATCGAATTCAGGCTTCTTGTTGATCGTCCCCGTCGGATTATTCGGGTTAGCGATAAAGACCACCTTCGTCTTCGGAGTGATCGCATCGGCCATTGCCGAAAGATCATGAGTATAATTCTTCAGGGCCGTCTCGCGGGCGACGCCCCCAATGGACTGCACCCCCATCGAATATACAACGAATGAAGGCGAGGCCATAACAGCTTCATCGCCCGGGCCGACAAAGGTGCGGGCTGCTATATCCAGAAGCTCATTGGAGCCATTTCCGAGGATGATCTCTTCAGCTCCGACTTTGGCGCCGAAAGATGAAGAGAGCTTTTGAGACAGAGCGTTCTTCAGATAATAAGCGCTTCCGTCGGGATACCGGCACAGTTCCCCGCTGTTTTCAAGGTACGCCTTTAGCGCCGCGACCGCCTTAGGCGACGGTCCGACAGGATTTTCATTAGAGGCAAGCTTGATGCACTCTGTGATTCCCAGTTCCCGTTCTAGTTCTTTCACAGGCTTTCCGGGGATATAAGGCTTGATTCGTGATACGTATTCAAGAGGTTTGATCATGGCGTACTCCTTAGATTGGGGCTTTGTTTTGCCGAACTATCGGGACTTTCTTTTATCTATCTCTCGTCGACCGGGTAAGAACCCAGATGAGTCAGATACAGGCAGTGTTCTTTTACTTTATCTATGGTCTTTCGCACTTTGTCGTCATCGACATGGCCATCCATGTCGACAAAGAATATATATTCCCAGGCCCTCCGCTTGGAGGGCCTCGATTCGATCTTCGAGAGATTGATCTTCGCGTCCTTGAATGGATAAAGGACATCGTAAAGTGCACCGGGCCTGTTCTTGAGCGAGAACATGATCGAGGTCTTATCCGTTCCCGACTTCGAGGGTGATTCCTTTGCTATAACAAGAAAACGGGTAAAGTTGTTCTTCTTGTCTTCGATATGCCGCCTGATGAACTTCAGATCGTAAAGCCTGGCCGCCAGCTCGCTTGCGATTGCCGCAGATTCTTCGTCCCCGGCAACCATCTCGGCCGCCTTTGCCGTGCTGACAGACGCGAGGACGGGGATTCCTGTCATATTTGTCTCCAGCCAGCCCCTGCACTGCGCCAATGCCTGAGGGTGGGAATATATTTTTTTTACCTTGCCCTTTTCGCCGCTCTTTGAGAGAAGATTATGGGAAACCTCAAGCAATACCTCGGCTGATATCTTCAGGTCATAATCCATGAACATGTCGAGAGTGTGGCTCACCACACCCTCGCTCGAATTCTCGATGGGGACCAGGCCATAATTGGCCTCTCCATATTCAACCGCATCGAAGACCGCCTTGATGCTTTCGACAGGGATGTATTTCGCAAATGAGCCGAAATGACGGATAGAAGCGAGATGAGTGAAAGTGCCCTCCGGGCCGAAATAGGCCACTTTAAGAGGCTCCTCAAGTGCGAGTGAAGCCGAAATTATCTCTCTGAAAATGACTTTGAGTGCGTCGTTGGGGAATGGCCCCTTATTCATCGCTGTAAGGCGATCAAGTATCGCCCGCTCCCGTTCAGGGACATGGAATTTGAGCTTCGTTTTGCGCTTGATGCCGGCGATCTCGACCGCCAGCGAAGCCCGCTTGTTTAGAAGTTCCAGAAGGGACGTGTCGATACCGTCGATCTCTTTCCTCATCCGCCCCAGATCGGAGGTCTTATCTTTCTTCTGCATAGTGATTTAATATACAGGAATACCCTTATTTTTTCAATATTTACCTTGTCGGTGCATAATTACTGATTACTGATTTCGTGTTGCGAGTTCTTAGTTCCTGCCCGGTTTGAAAAAATACCTTCGCGAAGGTTAATATAGGTGTTATTATTAAGATGGGATCTCGCTCCTGATGAAAATTAGCCGGGACCCGCAGAATACAATTCGCACGGAAAGGCCACTGCACGGGTAGCGCTGAATGCAAGACATCCCAATCAGCAATGGAAACAGTAAAATCGCCACTGTTCTTGTCGTGGACGACGATCCGTATGTACTCGAATATGTTTCGTCCCTTCTGGGCGAATACGGCTATGACTATATTGCGTGCAGAAATGCCGAAGACGCGCTTCGCAAGTTCCAGGACGGCTTTGTAGACGCCGTCCTTACCGACATCAAAATGCCGGTATTCTCGGGAATAGATCTCCTCGAAAAGATATACCTTTCCAGACCGGAAGTACCGGTAATACTCATGACCGCACATGCTGAAGTCGATATCGCCGTCGACGCAATCAAAAAAGGGGCTTTCGACTTCATCATAAAACCGTACCGTTCCGAGCAGCTTATACACTCTGTCGAGAAGGCCATCACGTACCGCCGTCTCACCGAGAAAGACAAGGAATATAAAAAGACACTCGAAGAGACCGTCGAAAAGAGGACCCGCGAGTTGCGCGAAGCTCTGACGATGCTCAAGAATATGAGTGCCGAGCTTATCGACCGTCTGACGGTTGTCGCGGAGTTCAGGGATACAGGCACCGGCTTCCACAATTCCCGCATGGGGCGTTACGCCAAGGAGATGTCGCAGGCACTTTCAATGCCGGATGCCTTTGTCGAAGCCGTCACCTTCGCGAGTCCTTTGCACGATATCGGCAAGGTCGGAATCCCCGATACCATTCTGCTCAAGCCCGCAGCTCTGACAGCGGCCGAAATCGAGATTATAAAAAAACATACCTCCATTGGAGAGCGGGTGCTCTCAGGATCGTCTTATCCCTTCATCCAGATGGCGGCATCCATCGCATTGAACCATCACGAAAGGTGGGACGGCACAGGCTATCCTCGAGGGTTGAAGAAAGATGAGACACCCATCGAGGGCCGAATCGTCATGCTCTGCGACCAATATGACGCCCTCAGGAGCAGCAGACCTTATAAGAACCCTTTATCGCACGACGAGACTGTTAAGATCATCACTGAAGGCGACGGAAGGACCATGCCCGGGCATTTCGATCCGGACATTTTTAACACCTTCAAAAGAATAGCCCCCCTGTTCGACAAGATATTCAACAACTCCAAAGAGTAGCTTCCGTCATCGCATTCGTCGGATCGAGCAAGGCTAAACTGTCGAGTCTGTTGAAGCCGGCATCGCATAATTGGTTGCATTCCCGGAGCCGCTGTATCTGTCCGCAATGAAAGGAACTGACTTGATCAAATTATACATAGACGCAGACGCCTGTCCGGTGAAGAATGAGGTATTCCGCGTTGCCCGGCGGCATGGACTGAAGGTATATCTTGTGTCCAACTCTGCGATGCGGATACCTCCTGACGAATTCATTGAACTGATTATAGTGCATGAAGGGTTCGATGCTGCTGATGACTGGATTGCAACGCACATTACTGAAACCGATATCGCGGTTACCGCGGATATTCCGCTGGCGGCACGCTGCCTGAAAAAGGGTGCCCGGGTGCTTGATCCAAAGGGGCGGGTATACAGCGAAGACTCAATCGGCGATGCATTGGCAAACCGGGATTTTATGGCATTTCTGCGGGACATGGGCACCATGACCGGCGGCCCGCCGCCCTTTGAACAGAAAGATCGATCCCGCTTTATGCAACGGCTTGACGAGCTCATTAATGCAATTAAGCGGGGAAAGTTATTAGCGTAATTAAAGAATAGATTGCGGGCGAAAATTGTCCGAGGACGAAATCGGGGGGGGTGTCGTCATGGTCAGCATTTTCCTGGTCATCTTCTGTTCATACATCAATTTATCAGCTATAGTCAGCAACATACTGACATCGCAATCGGGTCCGGTGTTACACGGTACGCTCCCTATGCTGACCGACAACTGATATGGGATATCTTCTTTAGCATTGAAACTTGCCATGTCGCTCGATATCCTGGATATCATACTGTCGGCGCCGGTATTGGAGTCTTCAAATGCTATAACGGCAAACTCATCTCCGCCAATGCGGGCTAAAATGTCCGACTCGCGAAATGTTTTTTGCAGTATATTTGCCGTATTCCTTAGTGCGTTATCGCCATCGTGATGTCCCAGATTATCGTTAATCCATTTCATATTGTCGACATCCATGTATAACAGCCACAGCGTTTTGTTCATGCGTGCAGCAAGCTCCAACTGTTTTCTCGCAAGCATTAAGAAGCCTCGTCTATTGTATAATCCCGTGAGTTCATCTGTAATGGATATTGATTTTAAATGCTGAATGAGACGATTCCGTTCTATCGAATAACGTATGGATCGATATAGGATGCTGATATTGTTGATTTGTCCTTTTCTTAGATAATCTTGAGCTCCGGATTTCAATGCTCCCACAGCTAATTCTTCATCATCATCTCCGGTTAGCACTATAATCGGTATTTCGGGCACTTTCTCCGATAGCTTAATAAGAGTTTCCAATCCCCGACTGTCTGAAAGATCAAGATTAGAAATGATTACTTCGAACTTCCGACTGTCCAGACAGGCAAATGCGTTTGACAGACTATTTGCACAAACCGGATCGACAGTAATATATCTTAATCTGGCTAAAGCATCCTTAATCAGGCGGGTATCACCCGGGTCATCCTCGACAAGTAATAATGTGATCGCGTTCAGATGATTCTCGCTTTTCATTTATATAAAGTATATATGAATTTAAGACGATTGTTGCTATTAAGTAGTTTAGAAATAGTAATAATGCGTCTATACTGCACTGTTCCGACACCTGAAAAGGCTATAGGCCTGAACAGCGGACGAGCTCTATTGAATCCTGAACGCCGTAATATTAATCTTACAAACTAATCAGACTACCTCTGATAACAAATTTACATATAACCAATTAAAATTAATAATCGCTTGGGGTCCCTGTAATCAATTTATTAATATCCTTAATAATCCTGGAAAGAGTCTGGATGACTCAGCTTGTATGAAATCGGGACGGGTAGCTATGTCCCGAGCGGAAGCAAGGAGGTAGATATGATCTCGGCTAGGAAAATCTTCATCTCTGTTGTTTTCACAAGTGCGATTATCGTGTTAACAATGGGCTCTGCCGCCGCATTCACGGCTACCGATCCTGGCGTGCGAGGCGGGCCTGCCAGTGCCGGCGGACAGCTTCCGGGACTGACCCTCGAAGAGTCTGACTTTTTCAGTGCGGGCCTGGCCGTTTTCACTGAAGTCGAGGCCGTCCCAGATGGGCTTGGGCCGAGGTTCAACTCGGACAGTTGTGTGGGATGTCATTCACAACCAGCGATTGGAGGCACGAGTCCCGTTGTAAATCCGCTTTTTGAGGTGGCGAACAAGAATGGCGCCACAAATGTGGTCCCTTTCTTTATTCAGCCGGATGGTCCCATACGTGAGGCACGATTCATATTCAATCCTGATGGCACCCGAGACGGAGGTGTCCATGACCTGTTTACCATTACCGGACGACAAGACGCTACGGGTTGCAATATCGCTCAGCCCGACTTTGCGACCGCAGCTAAGAAGAGGAATCTGATTTTTCGCATACCTACCCCCGTATTCGGCGCGGGGCTGATTGAGAACATTCCTGACAATGTAATCATCGACAACATGAACGCCGATCGCATCCGCAAAAGAGCGCTGAATATTTCCGGTCATCCAAACTTGAGCGGAAACGACGGTACTATTACCAGGTTCGGATGGAAAGCTCAGAACAAATCGCCCTTGATATTTTCCGGCGAAGCATACAACGTCGAAATGGGCGTAACTAACGAACTTTTCACTCAGGAGCGCGACGAGACCCAAGGCTGCCTTTTTAATCCACTTCCTGAAGATCGCACCAATTTTCTCGCAAATGCAGCTACGGATGTGCCGAGCGATTTCGTTCTGTTTTCAATCTTCATGCAGCTTCTGGCACAGCCAACACCTGCTCCGGATACGCCTTCCATCGTAAATGGTCGTGCCCTCTTCGGGCAGATTGGTTGCACAATGTGCCACACACCAACCTTAACAACGGGCACGACGGCAATCGGTGCCTTGAGCAATCAACGTGCGAATCTATATTCCGACTTACTGTTGCTCAATATGGGACTGGGGCTTGCAGATAACATTCTACAGGGGAATGCCGGACCGGCCGAGTTTCGCACTGCGCCTTTATGGGGACTGGGGCAGCGCATTTTCTTCCTGCATGATGGAAGAACAAAAGACCTTCGTCAGGCTATCAGGGAACACGCGAGCGTTGGCAGCGAAGCAAACAGCTCGTTTCGTTATGTTACCTTGTGCAACCTGATAATATTCGGCTTGCCCAGGAACGGCGAGCTCGCGACAAAGACTATGCTGTTTCCCTTCTTGATCAATCCCTCTTCTACGAGTGACTTTTCTATTTCACTCATGAGGTCGGCCTCCAGGATGATATCCTTGCTCGATATCAGTCTCGACATGGCGCCCCAATACAGGGGGATTCTATGCAGCGTCTCCTTCGAGGGAGTGAAGGCGATGACCGGGACTGAAGGTCTCAGTTTCGACAGGAGCATGGCTGCGAATCCCGAATGCGTAAAGACGACGATCAGCTTTGCGCCGATACTCTGGGCGGCCATGCATGCGCCCACAGCGATCGACTCGGGGAACCTGTTGCTTGTTTTGTAAAGTGACTTGACCCGATCGGGGAAATTGACCTCCGTGTTCCTGATTATCGAGTCCATCACCCTGACAGCCTCTACAGGATACTTTCCTGATGCGGTTTCGCCCGAGAGCATTACGGCATCCGTACCGTCCAGTATCGCGTTCGCCACATCGGAGGCCTCGGCCCTCGTCGGTCTTGTATGCTGCGTCATAGATTCGAGCATCTGGGTTGCAGTAATTACGACCTTCCCCTTCATGTTGGCCAGGTCGATCAGCCTCTTCTGGATGACCGGGACCTGCTCCGTCGCCATCTCGACGCCAAGGTCACCCCTTGCCACCATAATGCCGTCGACGACTTCCATGATCTCTTCGATGTTGTCGAGGGCTTCGGGTTTCTCTATCTTTGCGATAATCGGCGGGAGATTGACTTTATTTTTTCTGGCCCAGTCGGTGACCCTCAAGATATCATCAGCCTGCCTGACAAATGAGACGGCTATATAGTCGAAACCCAGGCCAAGGCCGAACTGGAGATCTCTTCGGTCTTTTTCGGTAAACGCCTCCAGAGTGGTCCTGGTGCAGGGAAGATTCACGCCCTTCCTCGATTTAAGAACACCACCCTCGACCACTTCCGCCACAAGCGAATCCTTTTTCTTGTCAATTACGGTCAACTTTAAAATGCCGTCGTCGATAACGATGCTTTCGCCCTCATTCGCATCCTTGAGCAGTGCGGGATATGAGATATAAAGTGCCTTCGCGGTGCTCAGCTCTTTGCCGGCATGGAGAGAGATGCGAGATCCGTTTTTCAAATGGACGCTTCCTCCTGCTACCTCGCCAACCCTGATCTTGATACCCTGAAGGTCCTGAAGGATCGATACCACCCTGTTCTGTCGTGCCGCTTCACTCCTTACAGTCTGGAAGATTTTTTCATGAAACGGGTATTCTCCATGAGAAAAGTTCAACCGTGCTACATCCATACCGCTGCCTATCAGCGCACCAATGACTTTCCTGGTGTTCGACGATGGTCCGAGTGTACAGACGATCTTGGCCTTTCTCATGCCCATTTCACCTCCATGATATGACCGGTCTTCCGGATATTGGTATGGCGCTGCCAATGATCTTCTTTCTGCGGATAGTCGGAGCGGTAGTGTCCGCCAACACTCCCTTTCCTGAGGACCGCCGCTTCGGTAATCGAGAGTGCAGTCGTCAGCATGCTCTTCACCTCCAGACCCGCTCTCGTCGCGAAATCCATATCAAGAATTTCGCTGAAATCCAGAAGCGTTTTCCTGGCGGCATCGAGAGATTCTGCGCTGCGTACGATCCCTGAGTTTTCCCACATTGTCCTGCGTATGTTGCTCCTTATTTCATTCAGGTTCAGAGAATCCCTCATCGAATTGCCCGTTTCGGAATTTCTTTTCGGGGCGCGGGTCGGCTCCAGCTGCGCGCCGTAGCCGGCTGCGGCAACTCCTGCCCTGTAGCCGTAAACGAGGCCCTCGAGCAGGCTGTTGCTGGCAAGCCTGTTGGCTCCGTGCACACCTGTACAGGCCACCTCTCCGGCGGCAAAGAGTCCCGGGATGGTCGTCATGCCTTCGAGATCGGTCTTAACACCGCCCATCATATAATGCGCAGCCGGGGAGACGGGGATCCGGTCTCTCGTTATGTCCAGATCATATTTGAGACAGGTCTCATAAATCCTCGGAAAGCGTTTTTTCACAAATCCTGGATCGAGGTGCGTGAGATCGAGATAAACATGGCTGCTCTTCGTCTTGGCGATCTGCGAGATGATCGCCCTCGAAACGATGTCCCTGGGCGCCAGTTCCGCATCGGGATTATAATCCTTCATAAAAAGCGTCCCGTTAACGTCTTTCAGAAGAGCGCCCTCTCCCCTCATCGCCTCGCTCAGGAGAAATTGCGGTGCCTTCGGTACATAGAGCGCAGTGGGATGGAACTGGACAAACTCCATGTCTTCGAGCACTGCACCTGCTCTCAGCGCAATGCCGATGCCGTCACCAGTTGCAACGTCCGGATTGGTCGTCCTCGAAAAAACCTGACCGGCGCCGCCGGTGGCAAGCACCGTCGCCCTGGCATTCACGTTTACGATATCCGATCCCCTCAAGATCGCTGCCCCTCTGCATACGCCATTCCTGATCATTAGATCCACGGCGGTGCTGAAGCGCGATCCATGTATGGCATTCAAAGACTTCACCTTGTTTATCAGGACACGCTCCATTTCTTTGCCGGTTGAATCGCCCCCGGCATGAAGTACTCTCCTTCGGGAATGTGCGCCTTCCCGAGTGAAGGCGAGCTTAGTGCCCTCTTTATCGAATTCGGCCCCCCACTCGATCAGTTCGAGTATCCTCCGCGGCCCCTCTTCCACGAGGACTGCCACAGCCTTTTCATTACACAGCCCGGCGCCGGCCTTGATTGTGTCCTCGAAGTGAATGCCGACCTCGTCCTCGTCGCTAAGGGCTACGGCGACGCCGCCCTGGGCATATTCGGTGGAGCTTTCGGTTGGCACATCCTTTGTCACTACCATGACGCGTCCGTGGCGCGAAAGCTCTATCGCTGCCCTGAGGCCCGCAACACCGCTGCCGATAATCAGGAAATCGGAGTGAATACTCTGTATCATTTCTCGCCGGTCCTTCTTCGTTTTCTGTCAGTTTACCACAGATCGGGAGCCGATTATACCTGCAGAAAAAAGAGGCGCTCAGGGGAAGCCGTTTTGGGAGGGGGGGCAGCTTGTCGGCAGGCAGCAGCCTATCCCCTGAGCAACTTTGCAACCTGAATAATTCTTCAGCTATCTGACCCGGCAGGCCAGGACGCTGTTATAAATAGTGCAACAATATTGCGCGTTGCTATCCCTGCTTTTTTGCCCCGAGGAATTTATTGATCAGTTGCGGCAATTTCCTCGTATCGATGGGCTTTGCAAGATAATCGTCGAACCCCGATGCCATGATCCGCTCGCGGTCTCCTTTCATGGCAAAAGATGTCAGAGCGATAACTATGATATCCGCCGTACCGGGATCACCCCTCAGCTCCAAGATCGCCTCGAACCCGTCCTTGCCCGGCATCTGTATGTCCATAAGGATAAGGTCGGGTCGTATTTCCTTCGCTATTTGCACACCTTCAGTCCCATTCTCAGCCTCAACTGCTTCATATCCGTGGTATGTAACTATGTCTCGCAGCAATATCCTGTTATTGTCGTTATCTTCGACAATCAGAATAGTTTTCGCCATACCATTGTCTCCTCGTCGCAGCGGCCGCAACTCAACACGCGACGCCGGCATCGGGCGCAATGTCGCAGTGTGCTGTCAACTGCTCGTGCAAAACAGGCCTCTCACTCTTCAGCCTTGCAGCCAGCGCGCTAAGGCGCGTAATTGCAGGAACGGTTTTCGACCCCATATATACCTTCGGCTCTCCTATGGGGGTAAAGGAGGCCCCGAGCATCGCCAGAAGCCGAAAAAAACGGTAATCGGCCGATATATACGCGTGACTCGCTCCCGCCTGTATAAGAGCCCGGATCAGCGCGATCCCAAGCTTATAAGTAATCTCGTGCTTATGATACCGGTTGCCATCCGGCACGATAAACCGGGAAATTTCCCCGCCGCAAACAATACTTCCATGCAAGGCCTCTACCCGTTCCCGCGGCTGAAGATCGAAATGGCGTTCGATCGGCAACGGAATATCGCCCGGCATGATAATCCTTGCCGTTCCCACAGCCTGCCCGGTATCGTCGACGGCCAGGAAGATAATGCTCTGTCTCTCATCATACTCATCCTTTTCTTCAGGTTCTGCATAATCCCGGGCAGGGATCCAGCCGAGGTCACGGCACATCGTCTCAAACCTCAACCTGTAACTCAATCTTTTCTCTTCCTCGCTCTCGGCAACCATTACCCTCAGAGACATATTGCACCTTCCTTTCGAAACTCAATGCATACGGAAAGCGCTCAAATGGGTGGAGCTTTATGCGAACGGGGGATGCCTGGAATGCCTCCATGAAAAGATGTTCGGTCCGGGGGCCGGGATAGACTCCCTCTTTAAGCTGAACTTCAAGGGCTATCGCTTCGGAATGTCTCCTTAGAAAAAAATTCCCGGTTGTGACAGAAGCAATCTCATCTGAAGAGTAAAGGAGTTCCTTCATCCTTTCCGGATATATACCGGATATATGTTTGCCCCTACCAAAATGTGCGAGCACCGGCAGCCCTGTATCATCAAACGCCCTATAGCCCAGACTATTTAATACCAGGTTTATCCCGCCCCATGTCAGGATGGTCCCTTTATCACCGCTCTTGTACCTGATTAAGGGCAGCACCCTGTCAGGATCGACAGCAGTCAGTATGATCGAATCGAGATGCTCCCCCGGCGTCTCTATTGTTTCGACGACGATCGACCTCTCGTCATAGGCGAACAGCATTGGACAAAACGACACCTCGCCGAAAAGGGCTTTGCGCAATTTACTGTCTTTCATGAGCATCTTTCTCAGGAGAAGGGTCTGTTCGGTTTCAAAAAAATAGTTCAGGCCCAGCTCCGCCATGCCCATTGATGAAAAAAGTCGGTGCTGTCCTACAATACCCTCGATGTAACGGCGGTACGATTCGGATATCCATTCGCCGCCCACAATGATCGAGATCGGCAGATAAGGCCAGACGATCGACTGGGTCAGTCCGTATTCGACGACTTCTTTCACGAATAGCGGTTCCCCGGCAAGGATGATCTGCTCGAAGCTGCTGCCGAGCGACTTGATGGCCGATATTGCTGTATCTGCTCTGACACCTATCGATGCAACGGTAACTGACGATGATTGCAGTGCTATGGCGCCCGGCAGGAGATTCAGAAGCAATGTTTTTTTTGTATCTGTCTGAAACCTGCCCCTCATGAATGCCTCTATCGCCATCGACGATTTCCTTATCTCGTCATCCCCGAACAGGCCGAACGAGAATTCGTTCCCTGTAGACCCGGAACTCGGTATTATATTCCTGACCTTGAAGAGCGGAAGGCTATGGATAGCAGTGGCTATAAAGTTCTTGTCGATTATAGGAAGTTCGCTAAGGGTATCGAAGCGGAGCGGATCTGGCAGGTATGCCTCGACATATTTCCTGTAGGCGGGCCATTTCTTGATGACCTTTTTGACTTGAGCGACAGTCCTTGTGTCCATATGCCCTTCTTGTTTATCGGTGTACATATGGACAGCTTAACGGACTGCCGGGGTTTCCGATACCGCCGTTTGGGGGAGACACTTAACTTTCAGGGCGGATGTCATCCCCTTTTCGGAGGAGAAGGCAGCATTTGATATAAATACTGCCTGGACCGGGACGCTCTGGTCCCGAATTAGGGCAGGACTATTTCCGGAGTTCTTTAAAGACTGCTGAAACCAGGGAGGCCTTGCTGCCGACGCGGAATTTCCCGTAAAGGTTCTCGAGGTGCTGTTTGACCGTCGCGGGCTTTATCTGCAATCTTTCAGCGATTTCTACGTTTTCGGTAATCCCTTCCTCGACCATCAGCACCAGCATTTCCTCCTCGCGCTTGGTTATGCCCATACGGGACAGTCTGTCCCAATGTATAGGGACTGCCTTGTGGCTTTCGACCGCCTTTCCGACGGCCTTAAGGATATCGTCAGTCTTGAAAGGTTTGGTGAAATAATCAACAGCCCCCTTCTTCACGGCATCAATGGCGCTCTCGGTGCTTGGGTAGGCGGTAATTACGATAACAGCAGTCTCCGGACAATTCTCGGAAACGTAACGCATCAGTTCGGCGCCTCCCATTCCCGGCATCAGGAGATCGGTTATCACAACATTGAAGGGTCTTTTCTTGAGCGAGGCGATCGCATCAACGCTCGACCTTACCGAAACCGCCGAATATCCCGAACTGTTAAGTATAAAGGTGAGGTTCCTTCTCAAAACGTCTTCGTCTTCGGCGATAAGCACACTGGCCATGGTCACTCCTTCTTCAGTAAGACGGTCACCCCGGTCCCCTTGCCTTTCAGGCTGCGGATAACGATATCGCCACCGTATTTCGAGGCTATCTCCCTGCAGACCGAAAGACCGAGCCCGGTGCCTTCCGATTTAGAAGTATATAACGGAGATCCCATCGATGCAAGGCGGTCCTCACGAATCCCACACCCGGTGTCATTGACATCGATCCTGATAAATTCGCCCTCTTCGCAAGTCAGAATCTCTATCGTATTCGATGTATCGAGACTCATGGCCTCTTCGGCGTTCTTGATGAGATTGAGCAGGACCTGCTTTATATGCCCGGGATAGCACTGTACAGGTGGTATCCCGGGCGTCAGGCTGGGCACAATAAGGATTCCCTTCCCCTGGAGCCTCCTTTGGGCGATCGAGATAATCTTCATGATCTCGGCATTGATGTCGACCATTTGCACTGCCGAATTGTCGGCGCGGTAAACCTCCAGAATGCCTTTGACGATGCCGGACATCCTCTCGATCTCTTCATTCACGTCCTTCAACACGTCCTGTCTGTGCCCGCGATCAATCTTTATATTGTTGATTATAAAAAGGGCTGTTTCTATGTTGGCGAGTGAGTTGTTTATCTCGTGAGCGATCTCTGCGGCCACCATACCTTTTGCGGCAAACCGCTCCGCTTCGATCAGCCGGGCAGCCATCTCTTTTTCCGCGGTGATGTCGCGGGCGATGATCATAAGACCTCCGCTGCCGCCTGCCTCGTCGATGAGCGTGGAGTTGACCGACAGGACGAGGCGGTCTCCGTTGCGATTCCGGATCGCGATTTCCGAGATGGTGGAATTACCGCCAAGACTTTCGCTGAGCCTGTGTGCTGCAAATTGACGATAGTCTTCCGCGACTAAGCTGAGCACTTCAAGCCCTCTAAGCTCATCAATAGCATAACCGGTAAGTTCGATACCCTTGCGGTTGATGAATTGTATCGCGCCCGTTCTATCGACGAAGCAGATTATGTCCGAGGCGGTTTCCATGAGATTGCGGTATCTCTCCTCAGATTTATATATCCGGTCATAAGCATTTTCCAGCTTTGTATGGTTCTCTTCGAGATGCTTCAGGGCCTCCTGCAGTGCCTTTTCCTTATCCGATGTCCTGTTGAATAAACCCCTTCCCGGGTCCTGCCACTCGAGCCTGAAGATGCAGCAATGCGCACCGAAGACGGTCCCGTTGAGAGAAAATGTTCCGATACCGGAAAGAGCTCCGGCCCCGTTGATGGCGCCATCATGATCACTCGCCGCAAGCACCGTGCCATCGCTCTCGACGGTATAATATTTCCCTTTATGTTTTCCAATCTCATCTACAGGCACGACACATTGCAATTCGGCTACCGATGTGGGTCCCAGGCCGAACAGTTCGGACACCAGGCTGAATAGTCCCTGATTGAAAAGACATGCGCCCCTCGTCTGCTTTCCCTTTATCTTGAGTTCCACCGTAGCACCCTGGCTGCCCGCTTCGAGGACGGAGATATGAACGATGTCTTTTGTAAAAAACCGCGCCATTCGGGGAGCATATCTTACAAGACGTTCCGGCGACATGAAAAGGTTGGAGACGATATTGATCATACCGAGAGACTTGAGGGTCACAACGCTCCTGCCGATTTTGAACATTATCAGCTCGTCGTCGAACAGTTTCACCAGTCTCTCTTCGAGTATGCGTTCGATGTCCCAGGGGACCCAGTTGTCGGGGTCGGAAAGAAAGGCGCTGTCGTAAGGCAGCCCTTCAAGGAGCGGCGGCAGGAATTCGGGTCTCGTGTTCCTTACATATTTAAGAAAACTGCTCGTAATCTTGCAGCTTATATCATTCATGCCATATCGTTGTTTGAAGCACGAGTTTCATCCGTTCGGCTGGGTCGCAGGAATATCGCAATACGTGATTCCCCCATCTCTTGGTATTACTGAGATTATAAGGGATTTGACCGCAAATGTGATATCCTGAAAGCGGCCGGCGACGATATCCATGTTGACTCACCGAAACGGTATTGAATAAAATCAAGTCCAAAAGACCTCAAAAGGAGACTTCCAAAATGAGCGAAAACGAGAAGGAAGAACTGGAGCAATCACTAGGGGGATATAAAGAGAAGATCGTACCCATTAATAAGGCGACACTGACGTGGGACAAAGAGCTTATTTTCGTCGGAAGGACGCAGGAAGGCTACGAAATAGATTTCGATGCGCATGTGCAGTGGGGCTGCAAACCCACGGATTCACTGCTCCTGTCGTTGGCCGGATGCATGGGCATCGATATAGTCATGTTCCTGCAAAAGATGAGGATGCAACTGGCAAGCTTCAAGATAGACATAGTAGGAGAGAGGAACCCGACTCCACCGCAGTACTACAAGGTCATCGAGATGGTTCTGAAAATAGCGGGGAAAGATCTGGACCCCAAAAAGATCGAACGCGCCATCAAGCTTTCGCACGAGAAATACTGCTCGGTTTACAACTCTCTCAGGAAAGATATGGATGTCAAGGTCCGTTACATACTCGAAGATAAAGAGCCTGAGGTAAAGAGCGATAAGTGAGACCAGCCGCCATCATCGCCCCTACGCTTATCGAGGCTGAAGCGCTGTTCCATATGATGTCGTCGAAAGAAGAATTCGTCATACAGGGCAAGCCGTTTTATAAAGGGGTGCTTAAAAGGAAAGATGTGGTCCTGTGTCTCTGCGGGATCGGGAAGACTAATGCCGCTCACGGGACTGCTCTCCTTCTCGAAAGATTCCAGCCCGCCATTGTGTATGTCATCGGTGTTGCGGGCGCATATCCCTCGGCAGGACTCAGTATCGGCGATATTGTTGTTGCAGAGAAAGAGATATACGGAGACGAAGGACTGCTGCTGGAATCCGGGTTCATGACTATGGATGCCATAGGCCTGCCGCTTGCAACCTCCGGCGGCACACGCTATTATAACGAGTTCCCGCTCCATGTTCCGGCTGAACTGGCGGATTACAGGAACAAAGGAGTCTTTGTCACCGTATCGTCATGTACCGGCACATTGCATCTGGGCAGGGAGATCGAGAAGAGCTTCAATGCGCTCTGCGAAAATATGGAGGGAGCTTCCGTCGCCCATGTCTGCCTGCTGAACGGTACTCCGGCGGCTGAAATAAGAGGCATCAGCAACATCATTGAAGACCGCACTGGCAAACCGCTCGACAAGTCCGCCATCCTGGAGGCCGCAGACAAAGTCCAGCACTTCTTCCTGGAGAAGGTGCGTTAGCAGGCTCCCTTAATTCTGAGATTCTTCAACTGCGGGGCTCTTTTCCCCTTTCATCTGTGAGACGATCTTCTGCACTCCCTCGACATAGTTGCGGTAATTCGCTCCGGCATGCTGTATGAAATCCTCGTATGCCTTGACAGCTTCAGTGGTGAGTCCGCTCTTCGTGTATGCGATACCCAGATTATAATGGGCCTCGGCAATTTCAGGATTCAGGGTAACGGCCCGGCTGAGCTCCTCAATCGCTTCTTTAATAAGTTCCTTGTTCAACAATGCAAGCCCCAGGTTGGCATGGGCAAGCGAAAAATCAGGCTCTATACGCAGGGCATTCCTGAACTCTGCAACCGCATCGTCAAAACGGCTCTGATAAAAGAGCGCAAGCCCAAGGTTGTTATAAGCCTCCGCAAAATCTTCCCTTGCTTTTACTGCTTCCCTGAACTCCGCAACCGCTGTCTCCAGCTTGTTGTCCGCAAGTGCGGCATTGCCGAGTTCAAAGTGGTCAACGATATTTTCCTTGTCAGTCATTGGAGGCTCCTTATGAAAGAATTTTTTACCTTTGAATTATACCATCATCGGCATTTGTATGCGGGAGCGCAGGCGATTACCCGCTCCGCAGTTTCAGCGCCCATTCAACCGGGGATGACCTGGTCCTCCCAGCGAACGGGAAAAGCTATTCTGAATGTCGTTCCTTTTCCTTTTTCACTATCCACATCGATCTGGCCGAGATGCTCCATGACTATCTGCTTAACAAGAGGCAGCCCCATGCCGAAGCCGTACTGTTTCGTGCTGAAAAAGGGATCGAAGATCTTGTCCAGGTATTCTTTATCGATGCCTGTCCCGGTGTCCCTTATCAGCAGGATGATGTGCTCGCCCTCTTCATGGGCCGACAATTCGACCCTTCCACCCGGCGGAGTCGCCTCTATCGCATTGCGGATGATATGAAAAAGTGCAGTTTTGAGAAGATTTTTCTGCATATTTATATTGAGAGGCCCGTCAGGCAGATCGACCTTGACGTTAATGCCTTTGTCCGCCGCCTCCTTTTCCATGACCGATACGATGTCCCTCACCACTTCGCTTATATCTCCGAATTTAAACAAACCTTTCTTGGTCCTGAAGATACTCTCGAAATCTCCGACAATCGCCTCGAGTTTCTGGCACTCGTCGATCATCGCCCCGATATACTCTCCCACCTTCGGGCTGATCTGCTCCTTCTCCAGTATGCGCTTGCAGCCGCAGGCGATTACGAAGGCGGGGTTCCTGATCTTGTCGGCGACCGTCAGACCCATAAGTGCCATGGTCCGTTCAGCTACAAGTGTTTCGAGTTCCCTGTTCAGGGAAGCCAGGGCGGAATTGATATCCTCAATCTGCTTCCTGTCGTCGGACATCTTAAGGTAGATCTGATACGCCCTTATGAAAAACAGGCTGACGACTCCCACCCCCAGGAGTGCGACGGTATTCAGGCTCCCGCTGTATGGCTGTATGATCTGCCAGACGTCATTGTGCTCCGCTGCTACAATAAAGTGCTGGACTATATGGCCGAAAGACCGCGATATCGAGTAGACAAGATACGATGATGAAAGCCATATCATATAACTCCACAGCGCGTTGTCCCTGTCTTTCCGATAGAGTCTGCTGCTCTCAAGCAGGCTAAGCGCGGCAAGGACAACAAAGAGGGCAGTCCCGGCGATATCGGTAATTATTATGGGGAGAAACGGAATATAGGCGGCTGAACCGGGGTGTCTGTTTTCATCCAGGCGGTGTTCACGAAGTCCGAGGTAAAAGAGGACCATCGCCCCATCTAGTAATATCTGGTCCAGTCGTGACAGATAGAAAAAGTAATCCCATCCTTCAACGACTACGATTCTTTGGAAATAGCTCCATCCTTCCGTCTCGCCGATAATCCAGATATCCGAGAAGCGCCCCATGAA
>JBGOVD010000238.1:0-4362 GCA_041477935.1 Dissulfurispiraceae bacterium
AAGCCTTCTATAACAGTCAGTCGGATGAACAGAAAAAGATTACCGATACGCTATTCCAGACGGGAAAATATGCAAAAAGACACAAGAGGAAATGATCGGGAATATGATACAGCAAAGAATGACGCCAAACCGGCGATTGGAAATGATCCAAGAGAGGAGTGATTTATGAAAATATCAAGCATATGGAAATTCAGATCCGTAGCTGGCAAGATTATGATGGGGCTTGTTTTGGCAGCAATGGTCGGCAGTGTGGACGTAGCGCCGGCCCTCGGCGAAGATTACCGAAGACATGACAACGACCGTTACGAGCACAGAGGACGTGGGCATGACCGCGCCCGCTATGTGCATGGCAGGCGTGTTTATCAGTCTTACGGTTACAGGGATCGATATTATGTCCCGCCTCCGGTCATCTATGCACCGCCTCCAGAGCCGGGCATAAGTATCTTTTTCCCGATTCATCGCTAAAGGAACCGCTTCGCGTCGGCTGCCCGTTGTTTAAGCTGAGTTGATCCGGGCAGCTGACGCAAGTAATCCGTATCAGTTTATTCCATTGCAGGAGGCGAAACATGAGGCTTAGTTACATAATCGGGGTTCTGGCGATGCTCATCGCGGTAACGGCTGCTGCCCAGTCGCCATCTGGCGCTTTATATGGCATCGTTCCCTCAGGAAGCAAGATCCAAATCGAAGTCTTCAGAGAAGGGCTGCTCAAGACATTCGGCCACGATCATCTGATTGAAGCTAAAATCTTCTCCGGTACCGTGCACTTCAATGCGGACAAAGTGGAAGAATCTTCGCTGTCCCTTAACATCGAAGCCAAGTCCCTCACCGCTATTGATCCAGGCGAAGCGGAGAAAGATCGACGTGACGTGCAGGCAACAATGGTGGGAGCCCAGGTTCTAGATGTGGAGTCGTTCCCGCGGATCACGTTTCGATCGACCGGCGTACACCTGATAAAAAAAGCCGGAACAGACTGGGAGCTCACACTTACTGGCAAACTGAATCTGCACGGGGTCGAAAAGCCGATCTCATTTCCGGTGCGTGTTCGTCTCGACAAAACGCGGCTGACTGCGCACGGAGAGCTCTTCATTGCACAGACGGACTTCGGGATCGAGCCCGTCAAGGTTGCTGGTGGGACTGTGAGAGTGAAGGATCGAATAAAGTTAGACTTCACCATTGTGGCGGAGAGAAACAAATCCTGAATGGAGCTTCAGGCGGTGTTGGAACTTTCGCCGTTCAGATCCTAGTCATCAAGGAGTAAAATGAGATGGAACCGATGAGAATAAGAAGAATTGTCTTAGGAGTTATTATTTTTTCGATACTCGTTATACCCTGCGCGTTCGCCTTTGATCAATCAATCTGTAATTCAGCCTCTACGATTACCCTTCATCCCAACGGCACGCTTAGATCATGTATGCTAAAGGATCTTTATGAAGCTTACAACATAAAGTGTAAGGATTCAATCAGCTTCTACGATGACGGCAGCCTTGAAGCGTGCATGCTGGCATGGAAAGCCACGGTTGATGGTGTAGCGTGCAACGAATTAGCTCCAATAAGTTTCTATCCGAGCGGAAAACTTAAATCATGTGTTAAATAAATCAGATTTTGCTTCGCACTCTGCTCGCTCCACTAAATTATTACAGGATAATAGAAATACGAAGGATACCTGATATATCAGGAACCTCCTGATATATCAGAAGGCTGCTGCTTTTACATAATAATCCTCTATCGCATTCTTCACCGATATTTCAATGTTTTCAATAGTATATAAACTTTCGGCCGCCGACAACAGTCCTGGCACATATTGTGCTCTTCAACACCCTATCAGACACCAAAGCATGTTCCCTTTTTGCTGCAATAGGTGCATCAAAAAGAGGATCAGCATTCATGGACAGGAGGAGCGAAATGACCAACAGTAAGGAGTTAAGCCAAAAGGTTGTTCTATTGGCAGTAATGGTTGTTGGATTGGCTTTGTTTTCAGGATGCGCCTCTTTGCAAACATGGCCGGATTATGAAAGAAATGCAGAGAACAAAATGATTGTAATCCAGGAGAAGATTGGAGATGGGCTGAAAACCGGTGCGCTGACCCCCGATCAGTCCCAGATGTTTCTGACAAAACTGAAGGGTATTCGAACAGACTATGCAGAGCTGAGAGACAGAAGGGTCTACCGTGAAGAATGGGACAACCTTATTGGAAGACTTGATGCGCTGATAGACGAGATCAACAGGGCGATGGCCCGGACAACCAGAATTGAAGAACCAAGGAATGGGGATAAGATTGTCGCGCTCCAAAGAAGAATTGATGATGGAAGAATCAACGGACGCTTGCCTATTTCAGAGGGGAGAGAGTATCAAACAAGGCTCGATTCAATTCGGAGTGATTATTTGCGTATGACGGAAGGCGGCAGGTCCACCACATACGAAGAGAGAGCTGACATTTCCCGCAGGCTCGATTCATTGGAAACGGATCTAAATCGGTTTCGATAGAAATGACCGACAGTAGGGACTTAAGCCAAAAGGTTGTTCTATCGAGAGTAATACTATTTGGAGGAAAGACATGGGCACAATACTGCTTATCATTCTGATCCTGGTGCTTATCGGCGCACTACCGAGCTGGCCCCACAGCAGGAACTGGGGATACTATCCCAGCGGCGGACTCGGATTGGTCCTTCTGATCTTGATCATTCTATTGCTCCTTGGGAAGATCTGAAGAGATTTTGAACATGAGAAATCGCTATGAATTTGTCTGAAAGGAGAGGTGCGGGATATGAGTAAAGAGATTAGGCAAGACAAGTTGGAACAATTAAGGTATGCAGTAAAAGGACAATGGGGGGCGCTCACGGACGAGGACCTTGACACTGTCGATGAAAAACTGGTCCAGTTGCCGGGACTGCTGCAGTCGAAATACGGACACTCAAGAGAAGAGGCTGAAATAGAGATACAGCAATTCCTCAGCAACATAAAAACAGAGGGGGCAGATAAGGTTGAAGTAGTACGTGAAGCCTTTTCAGATTCGACACCGGAAGAAGAGGCCCACGTCAAGAAAAGTGTTTATAAAGAATAAGCCTGATCATTTGCAAAATCGGGATTGGATGAATACCCCAAAGTCTCCATAGTGCGACAAAAAAGGGGTGTTTATCCATGACCGAGAAAAATAATTCTCTTAGCGCAATGCGCTTTCTTGTCATCGCGGCAGCGCTTGTGATCATCATCTGGGGCATCAATCAGGCAGAGCCGGTCCTGGCTTCATTCCTCGTCGCCGTTTTCCTGTCTATAATCGGGACGCCGCCTGTACTCTGGCTTGAACGGAAACGCGTTCCTTCTCTTGTTGCGGTGCTGATTGTTGTGGCGGGGATGATCACTATAATGCTGATGATCGGGGTTGTCGTAGGCACGTCCATCAATGGCTTTTCGGTTGCTTTGCCGAGCTACCAGACGCGCTTGCGGGGGCAGGTCTCCGCACTCGATGCGTTTTTGACAAAACACAGGATCGGAGGCATTGACAAGGAACTGCTCGGGTACTTCAAACCGGAAGAGGTTATGAAGCTGACTGCCGGCATGCTCGCGGGATTTGGCTCAGCGCTTTCCAATATTGTCCTGATTCTGCTCACCGTTACTTTTATACTGTTTGAAGCATCCAGCTTTCCCATCAAGCTCCGCGCCGTCCTCGGTGATCCTAAGGAGGCCTTCCCACAGATTACAAGGTTTGTCGATGACATTAAACGCTATATGGTCATCAAAACACTGATAAGCCTGGCCACGGGGGTTCTGATCGGGATATGGCTGTATATTCTCGGTGTGGATTTTCCCATCCTTTGGGGCTTTCTGGCATTTCTGCTGCATTATGTGCCCAATATCGGCTTTATTATCGCAGCAGTTCCGGCAGTCCTTCTTACTCTTATCCAACTCGGAGCGGGCACTGCCGCGCTCGCAGCTGCCGGATATCTGGTTGTTGATCTCATGCTCGGCAATCTATTTGAAACAAAGCTTATGGGCCGCAGGCTTGGCCTGTCCACTCTGGTAGTCTTTCTTTCGTTGATATTTTGGGGAAGCCTGCTCGGACTGATCGGCATGGTCCTGTCCGTTCCTTTTACTATGGCCCTGAAGTTTGCATGCGAAAACAGTGAAAGCACTCGATGGATCGCGGTATTGCTCAGTCATGAACTGTCCGTTAAAGACATTCCCCCGGCGCCGAAAAAACATAAACCCTCATGAGTGCAGAAACGTAGTACTTCTTCTCCTTTTCCTGATGATCTTCACAATATATGACTGAGAAGGCGATATTCATGATAGCGAAGAAGATTATTCCCTGATAAAATACAATATGAAACTCATCAAGACATTCTATCTATTTTTTCTGATCGT
>JBGOVD010000206.1:0-4749 GCA_041477935.1 Dissulfurispiraceae bacterium
ATCCGCCCTTTTATCTACGCAAGAAAGACCGCAAAAACTATTTCTTTGCGGGTTCGGCCTTCTTCTCGTCGGCCTTCTTGTCCATCTTCTTGTCGTCAACCTTCTTCTCGTCAGCCTTCTTCTCAGCTTTCTTGGCTTTCTTGACTTTCTTGGCCTTCTTCTCAGCCTTCTTGTCATCCTTCTTGACATCAGCCTTCTTGTCGTCCATCTTCTTCTCTTCAACCTTGGCCGGTGCCTTGGTGTCCACAGCCTTGTCAGCTGCGAAAGCTGCGGTTACGGAAAGTGCGAACAGGAGACATACTACCAATGCTAATACTTTCTTCATTCGATTCACCTCTTCTTTTTTTTGTGCTGCAAAAACTTATCCACTATTTAGCAACTAGCATGCCAGCTCCGATATAGTTATAATAATGTTAGTTATCAATTGTTTGACATAATTGAAGATCAGGTTTTGCGGCCTCATTTGGGGAGACATGTCCTCATTTGGGGATATTTTAAGGACTTCAGCCATCCGAGCCCCCAGGCCCGGACTTTCGAACAGCAGGGGAGATTAGTCGGCCTTCCGGAGCGTTACAAATACCTTCGTCCCGGTCTGTGGAACAGGCTCAAAAACCATATCGCCATAGTTCTTGCGTATAGCCAGCTTAGCGATGGAGAGCCCCAGACCGGAGCTTTCGCTTTTTGTAGAATAGAATGGGGACAATATTTTCTGTATATTGTCGAGATTGATGACCGACCCGTTGTTGAATATTTCCACCTTCACGGCATTCGCTGGTGATTCCGAAAGTGCCGAGCTTATGCGCACGTAGGGACTATCCGAAGCGCCGGCGGCTTCAACGGCGTTTTCGACCAGGTGATAGAAAAGGTGCCGGAGGTCTGTCGGGTCGCCCAATACCAGACGCGCGGAGGGATCAAGGTGCATCTCCAGCTTCACCGCTGCGAGTTTCTTCTTTTTCGAGAGCTTCTCGATCATATTCTCGATGACCGTTTCGAGCATGCACTTCTCAAACACCGCTTCGCGCTGAAAGGTTTCCATGTAGGTGTTCAGGTCGTCTATCATATCTTCGCAGCGTCCGGTATACGACATAAGAAACTCGTAGTCCTTGAATAGCTGGGCCTGCGGGTCCAGCTGACGCTGAAGCCTTCTGATATTGCCGCCTATAATAGTTACCGGGTTCCTGATCTTATCGGCGATCCCCTTAAGGATTTCAATGTCGCAGCGGACAGTTGAATCAATGTAGGCGGTGGTTTCGACCAGGATGCAGAGATCGATCAGCTTGTCAACTGCCGGAAGGATCTTCACAGCCTCATCAGATGAAAAGTTTTCGACCGTTATCCGGTGGCAGAATTGGCGCACAAGGGAAAAGCCGAGGTTCGAAAATCGCTGATCGAGGTTGACCTCGACATGCCTCAGCCCGATGCGCCAGATATAGCCGATAAAGTCGTTGTCGGGATTGCCGCTGAACAGGCGCTGAAACCAGGTGCTCCAGGTCTGCCTGATGACATCCGGCCTGCTGAAGCGTTCCAATAAAATATGTGTTTCAGGAATTTCATTGAACACCTTGTAAAAATACTCGGCAAACTCTTCCCCTCTGCTGATGAAGATGTCTTTGTTCTGATTTACAGGAAGAAGGTCGGCCTCAGTCAGCTGCAGCTTGTACATCATGGACTGGATAGCTTGATAGGGTACAGCGGCAAAAAGGGCTTTATATTCCATATCCTGATTTTAACCGTGTTGAAGCCCGCGATCAATGTCCTCTTAGGTAAAGGGAATAATTAAAAGGGGGTCATTTGCCCAGTCTCGAACTAATACGCTTTATGAACTCCTCCTTCGATAATACTCCGACTACACGGTCCTTCTCCTTGCCATCTATATAAACAACGACTGTCGGCGTACCGGTCACTTTGCATTGAGCAGCGACCGAACCGTGTTCATCGCAGTTCAACTTTGCAAACCGCACCTTGCCGGCCATCTCTGCAGCAGACTCATCGTATGTTGAAGAAAACACCTTGCAGTGTCCGCACCAGGGGGCCCAAAAATAAACGAGCATCATTCCGGCAGATTGCTCCACATCCGACATCCAGGTTTCCGTCTTGAGTTCAAGCACGCTATTATTCGGCATATGCCTCCATAAATATGACCTACCTTATAATTTCAGCTGCACGATTCCTTTAATTTGCTCTCGTTCATCCGGTTCCGAAGATAGTTTCATTATAACGCGACCAGGTTGACCTTGCGCAATTCCTCGTCGATCTTGTTCTTTGTAATTGGTTTGACCAGATAAGAGTCAGCTCCACCCTGATAATATGCTGCTATGACCGTCTTGGGGTCATCAAGCGCTGTGGTCATGACGACTTTAACCTCCCTCCCCGGCAATACACCCTGTTCTTTTTCGATGGAGCGAATCCGCTTGAGTGCCTCAATACCGTCAACATTAGGCATCATGATATCCAAAAAGATTACATTATACGGTTTCTTTTCGCCGACCGCCATTCTGAAAGCCTGCACCGCTTCAGCACCATCCACCACCACATCGCACTGTCCGTACCCGGCAAGTATTTCATTCAGTACATACCGGGCAATAAAATCGTCTTCCGCAATAAGCAGTCTCATTATGCCTCCTTTCCCCCCACGGGGACCATAAAAAAGAATGTGCTGCCGCTGCCGGGACGGCTTTCGGCCCGAAGGGTGCCTCCCATGCTCTGAACCGTATGTCTTGCTATGGCAAGGCCGAGTCCGGCTCCCTCATGCTTCCTTGTGAACGACCCGTCTGCCTGTGCAAATCCTTCAAATATCTTGTCGATATTATCGGAAGATATACCGACACCCGTATCCGCCACGGAACAGACGAGGGAAACCTTGTCGGACTCTGAAAACGAGGTCTTCCATGCAGGTTGCAGCGTCATGCAAATATTTCCACTATGAGTGAACTTGACCGCATTGTCGAGAATTATTCCCATCACCTGTCCGAGACGGACATCGTCGGCGAACAGCATGTCGGGCAGTTCGGCATCGATGTCTACCTGCAGCAACAGCCCTTTTGCCTCTGCTTTTGGCGCGTATGTCCGCACTAGCGTTTCCGCCAGAGCATTCAAACTGAACTGCCTGGGCATCAGTTCGAAAGCGCCTGATGCCATCCTCGAAAAATCGAGCACATTACTGACGAGCGACGACAGCCTGTCGATAGAACTTTGCAGCATCTCATAACATCGCGATTGGTCCGCAGTGTGTTCCCGGCCGCGCAAGAGTTCCATCAATCCCACCATACCGTGCAGCGGGGTCCTGATCTCGTGGGTCATATTTGACATAAACTCGGATTTAAGCCGTGATGATTCCATTGCCGCATCCCGCGCTAGCCTCAACTCATGTATCTGCTGTTTCAGTTCATCCGTATTCTTAGTCACAGTGCTTTTCAGCAAGCCGGAATACTCGCGCCCGACCTCGCGAAGACGCCTGTAATTAAGAGCCCTGGCCAGAACGGAAAGCAATATCTCAGGGTCGAACGGCTTCTGAATATAATCAAATGCGTGCCGTTTTAATGCAGCAATTGCCGTCTCGACATCGGCATGCCCGGTCATCATGATCACAGGAATGTCAGGGTCAAGTCTTTGCACATGCTCGAGCAATTCAAGACCGGATACGGCCGGCATTTTTACGTCGCTGAGCACGACGTCGAATTGCTCGTTTTCTACGAATTCGAGGGCTGAAAAAGCATCCGGACAAGTCCTTATCCGAAGTCCTTCTCCCTCAAGCATATCGGTCAAGCCTTCAAGCAAATCCGGATCGTCATCCACAATCAGCATTCTACCGTCCATGCGGCCGTCTTCTTTGGTTAACATATCCCAATTTCAACGCGCTTTCGCCAGCACCGTTTCCGGTATCCTGTCCAGAGCCAGCACCTTATCAACAGCGCCAAGCTCTATAGCCTTTCTCGGCATGCCGAAGACGACGCATGATTCCTCATCCTGGGCTATGTTGAACGCCCCTGCCTCTTTCATCTCGAGCATTCCTTTTGCGCCATCATCACCCATACCGGTCATGATTACCCCCACGGCATTCTTTCCTGCGTAGCGTGCCGCCGAACGGAAGAGCACATCGACAGAAGGCCTGTGCCTGCAGACGAGAGGGCCGTCCTTGATCTCGACATAGTATCTCGCGCCGCTCCTCTTGAGAAGCATGTGGCGATTGCCGGGTGCTATGAGCGCCCTTCCGCGTATGACGCTGTCATCGTTTGCGGCCTCCTTGACGGATATCCTGCAGAGGCCGTCTATCCTTTTGGCAAAGGCTTCGGTGAATTTTTCAGGCATGTGCTGGACTATGACGATCCCTGGCGCATCCGGCGGCATACTTTCAAGAAACATCCTGAGCGCTTCCGTACCCCCGGTAGATGCCCCAACAACAATTACCTTCTCAGTCGTCTGGACCATCGCCCGTGAAAGCGGTTTCTCGATGACTGCGTCGGCTGTCAATTTCGGGGCCACAAGGCTGCTTCTCTCCCGTATCTTACCGACCCTGGCGAGCGATGCCGCCCTCACAGCATCGCAAATGCGCATCTTTGACTCTTCAAAGAATTGCTTTGCGCCCAACTTCGGCTTTTCAATAATCTCCACCGCTCCGTATTCGAGTGCCTTCAGGACCGTCTCTGAGCCGTCGGCAGTGAGGCTCGAGCACATAATGATCGGGATAGGATGCTGGGTCATTATCTTCTTAAGAAAAGTGAGGCCGTCCATGCGCGGCATCTCGACATC
>JBGOVD010000373.1:0-2835 GCA_041477935.1 Dissulfurispiraceae bacterium
GCGCCGCCTTATGTGCCCCGTTGTTTGTGGCGAAAATAGTCAGCCTGTATTATCCGCAGCGGGAGGCAAAGCTCATCGGCGCCGTCAAACCCGCAAGATGCTATAGATCATTTCAATCCGAAACGGCTTTCTGATGTATCCGCAAATTCTCAAATCATCCAATCTATTTTTAATAGTAGATGGATCTTCTTTCGACATGACGAATATCCGGGTAGCAGGATAATAGTATTTTGCGAAGTCTATAAGCTCAAAGTCGTGCATGACGGGTATGTTAAGGGCAGCAATCAAAATATTCACTGAAGAGGTCTTTAGAACTTCTAATGCATACCGACCGGTTTGAGCAGTATAAATATTATATTGTTTTGCGCACAAGGCAAAACTCTGCGAAAGCTGATTCAGTACATCCCGGTCTTCATCTGCAATCAGAATGCTGTCAGGATGGCCGGATACGCTTATTTCAGGCAGCTTGTTAAAATAGTCCGCCGATTGATCAACTGACTGTCTCTCCCTTACGCCTAACATGCAAACCTCCCTTTGGAATAAGGCATATGTATATTTATAAATCTCACTTCTATAAGGTTAATTGATTTATCTGTACAGTTGGTATCAGAAGAAACCTGATTTTCTTATGAGAATTAAGATTGCACGGCAATTTACTTGTAGGACAAAGTCCTAATGAATTGAATTTACTGATTTGGGATTCGGGGATGGAGATCGCTCTAACGATCAGGTCTCTGACATTAATAGGTGCAGAATATGATCATTTTCACCAGGAAGTGCAATTTAATTTCACAGGGAAGTGATACTCAGGTTTTAAAATGGCGGGGCGGACGGGACTCGAACCCGCGACCTCCTGCGTGACAGGCAGGCGTTCTAACCAGCTGAACTACCGCCCCAAGCGGTATGTGCTTCAACGTGCTGCGTGTTGCTAAATGGTAGGCGGTACAGGGATCGAACCTGTGACATCAGCCTTGTAAGGGCTGCGCTCTCCCAGCTGAGCTAACCGCCCAAAAGGAGCTTATATTAAACTATACCGAACCCTTTTTTGTCAATGATCGGTATAGGTTGAGGGGCTGACCCTGCAATCTGCTTTTCAGGTATACTCATAAGATATCAATATGGAAAAGACACAGAGGTTTTCGGCTTTATATACACGTGATTTCAGGCTTTTCTGGTTCGGCCAGATCATTTCGCTTTCAGGTACCTGGATGCACTCTGTGGCCCAAAGCTGGCTCGTTTATTCCATGACGAAGTCTCCGCTTTACCTGGGGTTGATTGCGTCGCTTTCATCGTTGCCCATTTTGCTGTTTACTCTTATCGGCGGCTCGGTGGCCGACCGGTATCCCAAAAGGCGTATCCTCATTATTACGCAGGTGCTCTCGATAATACCGGCGTTTATCCTTGGGGTTTTGACGTATAGCAATCTCGTTACGATTTGGCAGGTTGGTGTTATTGCTGTTTTTTTCGGGACCGTAAATGCCTTCGATATTCCGGCACGCCAGTCTTTCCTTGCCGAAGTCGTTGTCAGAGGTGACATCACGAATGCGATAGCGCTGAATTCGGCCGCATTTAACGGCGCCAGGATCATCGGCCCTCTTGTCGCGGGTTTCATTATAGCGAATTTCAGCATGCCGGCCTGTTTTTTTCTTAACGCCATAAGTTTTGTGCCTGTGGTCTTTGCCCTGGCTAAAATCAAGGCAGGAAGAACTGCAAAAAGCAGCGGAAAAGGTTTTATCGAGGGGATCGGGGAGGGGTGGAAGTTCGTTGTGCGGGATAAGCCTGTCCTCTACATTATGTCGCTCATCGCGATTTTCAGCTTATTCGGCATACCTTACATTACATTGCTTCCTGTGTTGGCCGATCAGATCCTCAATGCAGGCGTCAAAGGGTTGAGCTTTCTGATCTCGTCGGCGGGCCTGGGTTCTTTTATGGCTGCGATGATTATCGCCTTCAAGGGAGAGATCAGAAGTAAACGCATGTACATCCCGGTTTCGGCGGTCATGTTTTCGGTGGCGATAATGGCGATCTCACTTTCTGATAATTTTTATATTGCGATGTTCCTCATATTCTTTGCCGGATGGGGGATTGTGAGTTTCCTTGCGGTCTCCAACAGCTTTATCCAGCAGGCGGTGCCCGACGCTCTCAGGGGAAGGGTCATGAGCTTGTACACCCTTGTCTTTCTCGGATTCGCGCCGCTCGGTAATTCGGCAATCGGGTTTGCGGCACACTATTTCGGGACGCTTCAGTCACTGAGGGTTTTCGCTGCCATCTGCATTTTCAGCAGTATCATATTTTTAGTATTGTTCGGAAAAAGCTATAAGGAGAGAACGTGATGAAACTTCTCGCCATTGAGACGGCGACGATGCTGGGAGGTCTGGCGATCATGGATGGCATGACGCTTGTGGCCGAATCCAGGATCAATGTCAAGGTGACCCATTCGGAACGTCTGATGAAGGAGATCGATCATGTATTGAGCGGCGCTGGTATGGACCTCGGCGATATCGATGTCTTCGGCATCTCGGCCGGGCCGGGCTCGTTTACCGGGCTGCGCGTAGGGCTTAGCACTATAAAAGGCCTTGTTTATGCGACCGGGAAAAAGTTCGTGGCGGTGCCGACACTCGAGGCATTTGCGTGGAACATTCCGTTCAGCGATTACCAGATCTGTCCTTTGCTCGATGCGCGCAGAAAAGAGGTATACACGGCGGTCTTCAAGTGGTCGAAAGACGGGTTCCTCAGTGTGTTCGGCGAACAGGCAATAAGGATCGGCGATCTTCTGCCGCGGATAGATGCGCCTACGATATTTTTGGGTGAGGGCGCTCTTCTCAACAGGGAGAC
>JBGOVD010000254.1:0-4170 GCA_041477935.1 Dissulfurispiraceae bacterium
TAAATATCTTACGGAACTCACGATACAGCAGAACGAAGAACTGAAAAAGTGGAGCACCGAACTCGAATTATATGTCCAGCAGCATACTATAGAGCTGACGAACCAGAACAAGGAGTTAAAAAAGCTTAACGAGAAGCTGAAGAACAACGTATCCGAGGTACTTGCCTCTCTTTCGGGCCTAATCGAACTCAGGAACCGCTCGATGCGCAACCATTCCAACAACGTCGCTCACCTGTCGAAGGCGATAGCAGAGGACATCGGCCTGACGGCCCCGGAAATCGAAACAATTTCGGTCGGTGCACAACTTCACGATATCGGCAAGATCGGGGCCCCCGATATCATTCTGATAAAGAACCTCGGTGAACTTTCTCAGGATGAAATGAGAGAATACGTCAAGCATCCCGTGAGGGGACAGGCTGCGATAGATTGCATCGACGATTTCAGGGGACCCGGCATACTTGTCCGGCACCATCACGAGTGGTATAACGGCAAAGGGTTCCCGGACGGATTAAAGGGCGCGGATATCCCGATAGGCGCGAGAATAATTTCCATCGCGGATCGTTTCGACAGGATACTTCATGGCGAAATGCAAAGCATCGACAGCGCTCTGGTTCAGATCAAATCCATGCTTGCCGCTCAATTCGACGGCACACTTTACACTCCCCTCGAAAAAGCGGCGCGCGAGTTATTCTCCTCTATCGTCCGAGACGACATCATCGAGGTCGAGCTGAAAACGAAAGACCTCGCAGCGGGTATGGTCCTCTCCAGGGACGTAAGCACCGGCACGGGGCTGCTGCTGCTCCGCATGGGGACTGTCCTTAACGATAAGAATCTGGAGACGCTCAAAAGGGCGGTCTATCTGGATCCTTCGAAAAGCGGCATCTTCGTGACTACGAAAAAGGGCGCGGCATGATAGAATACGATGGCCTTATTGAAGAAAAGGAGACTACACATGGCGACCAGCAATATCCTTATTGTCGATGATGAACATAGTGTCATCACAGCGCTGAAGAGATCATTCCTCGACGACAATTACGAAGTATTCTCTGCCGGAAGCGCTGCGGAAGGACTGGCCATATTGTCGAAGCACAAGATAAAGGTCGTAATCAGCGATGAAATGATGCCCGGCATGTCAGGGGCCGATTTTCTGGTGAGAGTGAGCAGCCATTTCCCTGATGTCGTCAGGATAATGCTTACGGGCCAGGCAAGCCTCGCCGCCGCGATAAAGGCGATCAACAAGGGGGAGATCTACCGTTTTTTCACAAAACCGTGGGACGACTTCGAACTTCGTTTCGCCGTGAAATCTGCGGTAGAAAAATTTGATCTCTCGGAAGAGAACCGGAGACTGATCGATATAGTAAAAAAGCAGGCACTCAACATGAAACTCATCGAAAAGGAGTTTCCCGGGATCACACAGCTCGAATATGATGAAAAGGGCCGGATTATCGCACAGGATGTTTCCGATGAAGAGGTCGGGCAGATAATGGCGCAACTGGAAAAAGAATATAAGACCTGACCAAGCACGGCATGGGCCTGCTGTTGACAAAGGCCGGAGCATTGTGTATGCTATCAATGAGTTCACTGATTCCCCCCTTAGTCAGGGATAAATCAAAATCATTATTTTACCAACAGACTTTCACTATTGAGGAAATTCCGCAGGCCTAACGTGCAACGATCAGCGACACTGTCCAATACCCACCGAGAGAGGAATAAACAAATGGAAAATTATATTTCAATTTCTGAATTGAAACAAAAGAGCGTGGACAACCTTACAGCCCTGGCAAAGGAACTTAATGTCGATGGCGCTGGAGGCCTGAGAAAACAGGAGCTGATCTTCGCCATCCTTCAGGCCCAGTCTGAAAAGGCGGGAAATGTTTACGGATCGGGAGTGCTGGAAATACTTCCTGACGGCTTCGGCTTTCTGCGTTCGCCCGACTACAGCTACCTTCCGTCCCCTGACGATATTTACGTCTCTCCTTCCCAGATCAGGCGCTTCGCCCTCAGGACCGGCGATTATGTCTCGGGTCAGATACGGCCTCCGAAAGAGAGCGAACGATATTTTGCGCTTCTGAAGGTCGAAACCATCAATACCGAATCGCCCGAGGAGAACATCAGCCGTCCCCTGTTCGACAACCTGACTCCTTACTATCCCACGGAGAAGTTAAACCTCGAACATTCGCCGACCGATTTTTCCATGAGAGTCATGGACCTTATCACGCCCATCGGAAAAGGTCAGCGCGGACTCGTCGTAGCGGCGCCCAGGACCGGTAAAACCATGCTCCTGCAGTCGCTTGCCAAGGCGATCAAGAAGAACCACCCGGAAGTACATCTTATCATTCTCCTCATCGATGAAAGACCTGAAGAAGTCACCGACTGGAAGAGGCAGGTCAGCACCGCTGAAATCATCAGTTCCACTTTCGACGAACCACCGCAGAGGCATTGCCAGGTATCTGATATGGTCATCGACAGGGCGAAGAGACTTGTTGAAGAGAAAAGGGATGTCGTAATCCTTCTCGATAGTATTACAAGACTTGCAAGGGCATATAACGCCATAACCCCCGCCAGCGGAAAGGTCCTTTCCGGCGGTCTGGATGCCAACGCCCTGCAGAGGCCGAAAAGGTTCTTCGGTACGGCAAGGAACATAGAGGAAGGCGGCAGTCTTACGATCATGGCCACATCTCTCGTAGATACGGGCAGCAGAATGGATGACGTCATCTTCGAAGAGTTCAAGGGAACCGGCAATATGGAGCTGCATCTCGACCGCAAGCTTGTAGACAAGAGGATATTCCCGAGCATCGATATCAATGCTTCCGGTACGCGCAAGGAAGAACTGCTTGTGGATGCCGATCAGCTGAACAAGATGTGGATACTCAGAAAGGTGCTGAACCCGCTGAGCACTGTCGAGAGCATGGAGTTCCTGCTGAGCAAGCTCAGGGGGACGAAGAGCAACAAAGACTTCCTCGACATGATGAACAAATAGCAGACTTTTGGATCCACTCAACCTTTAGATACTTACCTATGAATACTATCGACGACGGTCTCTGCTTCGTCTGCGGCAAAGATAACAGTATCGGGCTGAGACTGTTGTTCAAAACCGAGAACGGAAAAAGCTTCTCCGAATTCCTCCTGCAGAAACATTTCCAGGGTTACAAAAACATCATCCACGGCGGCATCGTGACCGCTATCCTGGACGAAGCCATGATTCACGCTGCAATGGCGGAAGGCTTGAATCCGGTTACCGCAGAGATAACTGTGCGATTCAAACAACCACTGTACGCAGATCGTGATGCCATCGTAGAGGCTGAAATTACAAGGAATGAACCGAGGATTGTCGAGGCGCACTCACGTATAACAGAGAAGACATCTGGAATTCTCATCGCCGAAGCAACAGCAAAGTTGATCCCTCTGAAAAAGTATCCGTAGCCTCCCCACTCCAATTATGTATTCAGACCTGCATCGGAATAATCACCCTGATCGTGGTCCCTATCTTCTCCTCGCCCCGGACCTCGACCTCGCCGCCCCATGCGATGACCTTTTCCCTTATGCTGATGAGGCCGAAAGACCCTGAATCGTAAATGCTCTCTTCGGGTATGCCGACCCCGTTGTCTTTCACCTCAAAGATGATTCTGTCCCCCTTTCGGAAAAATCCCACTGAAACCTTTGTGGCCCCGGCATGGCGTTCGATATTCCTCAGCAATTCCTGGTATATCCTGAATATCGTCGTGGAAAGGTCCCTGCTGAGCGAGATCTCCGGAGGATCGATGAACACTTCGCAAGCTACAGCCGTACGTTTCCCGAACTCGGCCGTCTGCCATTTAATCGCTTCGGTAATGCCCATATCATCGAGTATCCACGGCCGCAGTTCAAAGCAGATACCTTTGACCGCCTGGATTCCTTTGTCTATGATTCCGCTCATGATGTCAGTCCGCTCGATCAGTACTTTTTGACCGTCCTCCAGCTTCCTGGCCAGAGATACAAGTTCCAGTTTCAGCGCAGCGAAGGGCTGCCCTATTTCGTCGTGAACGCGATGCGCCATATCGGCCCTTTCCGCCTCCCTGACCGCTTCAAGGTGGGACGAAAGGTTCCTCAACTGCTCACGTGAATTGCTGAGTTGTTCCTCTTTGCGTTTATTCTCCGTTATGTCCGAGATGGAGCTCACCCACCCCTTCA
>JBGOVD010000113.1:0-6632 GCA_041477935.1 Dissulfurispiraceae bacterium
CTCGAAACCATTTTGGTATGGTAGATCATTTCGTCCATCGTAACGGCAATGGTATTTTCCATGCCTTGCACAACCATTGCGAGTGAGTCTCCGACAAGTATTGCATCGACTCCGGCTTCGTCTGCGATCTGCGCGAAGGGGAAATCATAGGCGGTCAGCATCACTATTTTCTTACTGTCTCTTTTCTTTTCGAGCAAACCGTGGATCGTTACTCTCATAAAGGGCACCTCCCGAAATTATTAATGCATAACCCTCCTTACCTCCCCTTACCTTAAGGGGAGGAACTTTTACCCCCTCTTGGGTTAAGAGGGGGATGGGGGGAGTTACTTACAGCATCGATCCGTTCACATTATACCCCATCCGCTGACTCGCGTACCGACTTAAGGTTCAACTGCAGATTCTTGCCGCCGTCCCATTCGTTCATCACCGGAAGAAACGCGGCATCGACAATAGCTCCGGGGCCGAGTTCGCCGAGTATCCCGCCGAGATCGAATCCGATGCTGTCGATCCCTTTTCCATTCTGCTTAAGATACATCTTCAAGTGGTTCTTTCCCACGATCCTGGATTGGACTATCTCAAGCCTTTTCGTGGCGAAAACCGGCTCTTCGTTGCCGTACCCGAAAGGCTCCAGTCGGGCTATTTCCTGAACAAAATCCGCCGTCACGTCCGAAAGTTTCAGCGGAGCATCGATCCTGAGGACCGGCACCAGGTCATCTTCAGCGACCGTGTCGAGCACGAGCCGTGAGATCATGTCCCTGAATGAATCGATGTTACCGGATGAAAGACTGAGCCCGGCGGCCTGTTTATGACCCCCGAAAGTCCTGAGGAGTTCATTGCAGCGGGACAGGCCGTCATGGACGTCAAAAGATGGAATGCTTCTGGCCGAACCTCTTGCCACTCCATCTTCAACCGACAAGACAAAGGAAGGCCGGTAGAAAGCTTCTGTAATCCTTGCGGCCACAATGCCAAGAACGCCTCGATGCCAGCCTTCTTTTCCGATTACGATCGCACCCATCCCTTCACTGGCGCCCGTAACTTGAAGCATGTCCATTGCCTCGCTAAAGACCGACTCCCCAATCTCCTGCCTTCTCGAATTCAGTCCGCTCAGCCATTCCGCCAGACGCATAGCCTCATCGCCGGAGTCAGTCAATAGGAGTTTTACCACATCGTTCGCATCTGCGATCCGTCCTGCCGCGTTAATCCTCGGGACCAGCATGAAGTGCAGGGCAGTAGTACGCATGCTGCCGGGCTTAACCCCGGACACCTCTTTCAATGCCTTTATTCCCGTTCTTTCACCTGACTGGATAAGTTTCAATCCTTCTTTCAATATGATCCGGTTGTCGCCGACGATAGGCACAACGTCGGCCGCCGTGCCCAGTGCTGCAAGGTCCAGCAATTCGAGGACATTGTCGAGGCTGCTGCCAAGAAGCGCCTGGGCCAGCTTGAATGCAACGCCGGCGCCGGACAGATCTGCCGACAGCGATGTCTCGGGTGCAAGCTTCGGGTCGATTACAGCGAACGCATCCGGCAGAACGAAATGGCGCGCCGGATCGGCAGAAGTATTATCTTTAACTGGTTCGTGATGGTCCGTAACGATAACATCGATACCAAGGGAATTTGCAGCAGATACAGCTTCGAAAGAGGTGATGCCGCAGTCGACGGTTATTATGAGCGAGGCGCCGGATTCTTTTGCCTTTCTTATCCCTTCACCGCCGAGCCCGTATCCGAAGGCCCTGGCGGGAATATGGTACAAGGGGTCCGAGCCGAGTCTCTTCAGCGCATCCATAACTATGGCAGTTGCGGTCACTCCGTCTGCATCATAGTCGCCATGGATGAATATCCGCTCTCCTCTTTTGACCGCGTCTGCTATCCTGCCGACCGCCTTGGCCATGCCGGGTAGGTCGAAAGGATCGGCAAGCATCGTCAGGCGGGGATTGAGAAAAGAGTCGAGCTGGCCTGCTGTCTTGATCCCCCTGTTGATCAGCGCCTGCGCAAGAGGGATTGAAAAACCGGTCAGCTTCGATACGTAGTCGACATATTCGCGGTTAGTCCTGCTTACTAGCCATTTGCAGTTCGACGTGGCGTAGGACATCCCTCGCTCCTCTTCATAATGAGACAGTCTTGCGGCTGTCTCTTCTTAGACGGCAATCGACCGGGTGCGGTCAGCTTTTTTTCGAGGAAAGAGACTGTTTGTTCCTGCCGAGAAGTATGACGACCGGGCTCGCCACAAAGACCGAAGAATAGGTACCCACGGCCACTCCGAGAAGCATCGCCAGTGCGAAATCGTGGATGACCTCTCCGCCGAAAAGGAACATCGCAAGGGCGCTCAAAAAAACGGTCAATGATGTAACGATCGTCCTGGACAGAACCTCGTTGATGCTCCTGTTGACCACGTCGTCGATCGGCTCCCTGAGATATCTCTTCAGGTTCTCCCGAACCCTGTCAAAGACGACAACGGTGTCGGTAAGGGAATATCCTGCCAGGGTAAGGAGCGCGGTGACGAGAATCAGGTTGATCTCCCTGTTCAGCAGATAAAAAATGCCGAGTACTGCTAAAACATCATGGAATGTCGCAATCGTGGCGCCGATGCCGAAGCGTATCTGAAACCTCGCCGCCACGTAAATAAGAATGCCGAGGGTTGCCATGCCTACGGCCCAGATGGAGTCCTGCCTCAGGCGTGAGCCGACCTTGGGACCGATTTCAGTCGTTGAGTCGATGACCGGCTTTTTATCGGCAAACTTTTTAGCGAGCACCTGCGTTATCACCTCGCTGGCGCCGCCCAGCTTCTCTTCCTGCTTCTTTACCCTGATAAGTATCTTATTTTCCGTAGGAAGGTCCTGGAGATCGAAGTCCTTCAGACCACTCTCTTCGAGCGCAAGCCTCACATCATGAAGTGCAACAGTTTGGCTGAATTTGATCTGGACAGCCGTGCCGCCGGCAAAATCTACGCCGAGATTGGCATTGCCGAGCCCTATCTGAATAAGGGCGAAAATACCCAGGGCCGACATTACCCCGGAAAAGATGAAAGCATACATCTTCTTTCCCATGAAATCTATCTTTGTATTTTTGATCAGTTCTATCATATGCTCAACCCCTTTACCTCGCCTCTTGATTGGATAATGTCGAAGACGGTCTTGGTGCCTATCAGCGCCGTGAAAAGATTTATCAAAACGCCGAGGCTCAGGGCCACTGCGAAGCCCTTGATGGGGCCGGTGCCGAACTGAAAAAGAACCGCTGCTGTGATGAGCGTCGTCACATGCGAGTCGAAGATAGTCCAGAAGGCCTTCTTATATCCTCCTTCTACAGCCGCGCGCGGCGTCTTGCCGGCACGTATCTCTTCGCGCATCCTCTCGAACATCAGGACGTTCGAGTCCACTGCCATGCCGATCGCGAGAATGATACCCGCGATGCCGGGCAGGGTAAGAGTGGCGTTAAGTGCTGCCATTGCCCCCAATAAAAGTAATATGTTCAGGACAAGGGCTAGGTCAGCTATCAGGCCGGAAAGCCTGTAGTAGAAGATCATGAAGAGGACCACGAGAATGAAAGCGATAATCCCCGCCATTTTGCCGGCATCGATAGAGTCGCGGCCAAGCGAAGGCCCTACTGTAAGGTTCTGCAGGGTCTTGAGGGGTGCCGGAAGAGCGCCCGCCCTTAGTACGATGGCGAGGTCCTTGGCCTCGTCAAGAGCGAAGCTGCCGGATATCTGGGCATCACCACCGCTGATCCTGTCTTTTATGCGCGGTGCGGAATAGACAGTGCCATCAAGTATTATGGCAAGCATTTTGCCTACATTCGCGCCTGTAACATCTTCAAAGATCTTTGCGCCGGTAGCATTAAATCTCATCGAAACGTATGGTTCGTTGAAACGCTGATCGATATTGACCTTTGCTTCGGTGAGGGTATCGCCCGAGAGAAGCACCTCTTTTTTGAGAAGGTACGGTATTTTTTCCACCAGTTGGTGGGTTTCTTTATCCATTACATTATGGAAAAGCACCTCGTCACCCTGAGATATCCTGCTCTTGAACTTTTCCAGGAACTGGACTTCCTCGCCGGGTAATAGTCTCGATGGCAGTTCTGCTGCCGCAGGTGACTCTGAATCGACAAGTTTGAATTCGAGCTGCGCCGTCTTTCCTATGATATCAACGGCCCTCTTGGGGTCTTTCACGCCGGGGAGTTGGACCACGATCTCGTTGGCGCCCTGCCTCAGAATGGTAGGTTCTGCCACACCGAACTGGTCGATACGGTTCCTGATAATCTCCAGGACCTGGTCAGTAGCGGCATCCTTAATCTTTTGCGCTTCCGCTGTTGAGAATCTGTATTTCAAGGCACCAGTACTTTCGGCCAGAGAGAGGGAAGGATACATATCCTCTACGATCTTTCTTACCGCCGGATCAATCGGGGTGACGACTACAAAAGGACCTTCCCTTTTCACGCTTCCCTGTATGCTCTTTCGCTGAAGGGCGCCGGCAATCGATGTGGCCGCCCGGTCGGTGGCGATCTCTACGGCCTTATCGCCTTCCACTTCGAAGACGAGATGGAGTCCGCCTTGAAGATCAAGACCCAGTACGATGCCCTTGCCGGGCATAATCTTCGTCCACCAATCCGGCATGTTCTGAAAAAGCGGTGTGTTCGGCAAGAAAAATATGACTGCGGCGATGACCGTGATGCTGATGAGGATGATTCTCCACAATATACCCTTCTTCATCTATCTGCAATCCTCCAGCTTGATGTTATGGGAAGCCTTATTTAATTTCCAGGACTATTCTGAGTCCGAACCGGTCCTTATTGTAGCTATCGAATTCCTGTTGATTTTGACCTTCACGTTCTCGGCGATCTTGACCACAACAGTTCCGGTCTCAACGCTTTCGATGACTCCATATATTCCGCCTGCTGTGACCACTTTATCGCCCTTCTTCAACTCGTCCAGCATCTTTTTTACCTCTTTTGCCTTCTTCTGCTGGGGCCGGATCAAAAGGAAATAAAAAATGACAAATATAAGGGCCAGCGGGGCAAGATTCATAATCATGGACTGCAGCCCGCCTGCCTGGCCTGCACCTTGTTGAGCGGGCCCCATCGCGTATGCATCTGTTATCAGATCGAATATCATTTAAAACCTCCTTATTACAAAACTCAGGGATTGATTGATCAAATTTTTGAACTATATAGTAACAATCTTACCGTTAAAATCGCAAGGTGGGTACTCAGTCCAGATAATCCCGGAAAAGATAAAGACCATTCTTATGTTCATCAGACAATTCGTAATCGAGAATGTTCCAGTACGAAATAATCTCATCTTCACCCAGAAAAGCCTTCATCGGTGAATGGCCTGCAATCTCAATAAGGTTGTGAAGAGACATTTCTTTCGCCTTCATAAGGTCCGCGACAAATTTTACGAATAGCTCATGCCTGATATCCGCCGTGTTATAAAGCTCCTTTCTCACGATCCAGAGGGCGAAGACAAACGGAAGGCCCGTCTTTTCATACCAGATTTCACCGAGGTCGTATATGAACGGATACCGGGAAAGCTCGGGGGCGCGTCTCTTGAACATCGAGCCGAATTTCAACGCCTCATCCCCAATGAGAAGAAACGCTTCAGCATACGCAGATGCCGGATTCTGAGAAACCAGCGAAGAGTATTCGATGCCTGAGAATCTCTTTAATACGATATCGAGGAGCGCAACCGAGGTGGCCGACTGCGATGTAACATGGATAGTGCCTCCATCCAGACTTTCGATCGGCTTACGACTGAAAAGGAAGATCGACCCGACCGGCCCCCTGGAGCTGACCGAGATGCCGTCGATAAACCCGTAAAGCGAAGAATTCCTGAGGTACTCCACGGAGGAGGAGGGACTGAGGTCGATAGTCCCCTCCCTGAGCATTTGGTTCAGAAGGGACGGGACCCCGTCTATGAATTCGTATGAAGAACAGTCGAACTCTTTTTCGAGCGTATAAAAGATGGGAAAGAGATTGGCAAACGGGATCCTGCCGATCTTCAGTTTGAGATCGGCCATTATCCTTTTACTACCCCCATCGGCCTCAGCCGGGCGACCTTTCGCGCGATCCCAGCGTTGTGGACCACATCGACAACATTCGAAACATCCTTATATGCTTCCGGCATCTCTTCCGCAAGTATCTCACGTCCGGCAGACCGAACAAAGATTCCCTTGTCTTCAAGTTCCCTCCTGATCGACCGGCCCTTTGCACGCCTGATGGCCTCGTGGCGCGACATGACCCTGCCCGCTCCGTGGCATGCGGAACTGAAGGTCTCATGCATGCCTTTTTCGGTGCCGATGAGAATAAAAGATGCCCTTCCCATATCTCCGGGGATGATCACGGGCTGGCCGAGATGCCGGTAGATGTCAGGCAGTTCGGGATGGCCAGGAGGAAAAGCCCTCGTTGCGCCTTTACGATGGACCACCAGCTTTCTCTTTTTGCCGTTGACAACATGCTCCTCTATCTTTGCGATATTATGCGCCACGTCGTAAACGAGACCCATGCCGAGCAGACCCGGAGAAACTTTGAAGAAAGAGAGGAATGCCTCGCGTGTCCAATGCATGAGACACTGCCTGTTCGCCCATGCGTAATTCGCAGCGGCCCTCATTGCAGCAAGATAATCCTGGGCCTCCTGACTC
>JBGOVD010000393.1:0-2525 GCA_041477935.1 Dissulfurispiraceae bacterium
CCCGATGATTCGACGTCCGTGAAAATGATCGAATTAATAGACCTGGCGAGCCAAAAAGGCGATACGCTGGGTGGCATTTTCAGGGTCGTGGTATCGGGTGTGCCTGCAGGCCTCGGAAACCATATCCAGTGGGACAAACGGCTCAATGCCCGCCTTATGATGGCTGTTTCCAGCATTCAGGCCATCAAAGGGGTCGAGATCGGCCTCGGGTTCAGGGCTGCCGGGAGATTCGGCTCTGAGGTCATGGACGAGATAGCCTACTCAGCAGACGGCTTTATCCGGAATACCAACAACGCTGGAGGTATCGAAGGCGGAATTTCCAACGGAATGCCCATATTAATCAGGGCCGCAATGAAGCCCATCCCCACACTGAAAAAACCGCTTCGCTCAGTAGACCTCGTGACGAGGGAAGCCATCGAAGCGGCCTACGAGAGGTCAGACACATGCGCAGTGCCGGCCGCCTCGGTCATCGCCGAGGCAATGGCGGCATTATGCACTGCCGATGCCATGCTCGAGAAATTCGGCGGAGACTGCATAGACGAAACAATGAGGAATTTCAGTGCTTACAAGGAATACCTCCGGCAATTCTGACCGGTTACGCATGATGAACCATAGCCGAATAATTGCTTTATTTCTTTTTTTTGCTGCCTGCATGGCGGCAGTGTCCTTCGCACTTGCCGATACGACGGTTCCGGTTGCAGGGTTCTGCTCACCATCCTGTTTGCTAAATGGAAAAACGAGCCTTGAATTGGGCGACTACGAAAAGGCCCTCGTTTTTCTAACTGCCGCTCATGAAGAGATGCCTTTCCTGGACGACTATATACTCTTCTGGAGGGCCAGGGCTTTTGAAGGAAAGGCCGAGTATGAAAAGTCGCTTGAGGACATCCGGTCAATAAAAACTGCGTTCCCGAATTCGCCTCTTATAAAGAGTGTCAGGCTGCGGGAGATCGAACTTGCGCAAAAGACGGGCGAAAAGGACATCAATGATCTTTTCAGTAAGTTCGTCGCAGACTATCCATCGGAGTCGAGAGCTAAATTCGCCTATGCAGCCTATCTGAAGTACAACGGCAGCAGCGATAAAGCCAAAGCGCTCTTCAAGGAGCTTTATCTTGCCGTAACACCTTTTTCGAAAAGTTCCGGCGAGGAGTTGTCGCCTTCCGACATCCGGGCGTCCGATCTTCCGAAAAAAGGCAAGAACCTGAACAATGCCTGGCTCTTCGCGGAAGCTGAGAAGCAATTCAGGGAGGCCCTGCGCCGCAAGGACTCAAAACCCTTAAAGAAAGACCTCACCGATGGGCTTGCCTATTCGCTATTCAGGCAAAAGAAATACAAGGAAGCTGCCGGGTACTACTCGGACTGCGATAACCGTTTATGGAAGGCCAAGTCCCTCTTTCGCGCCGGCGAGATGGATCGTTTCGAAAAGGAGATGACCCATCTCTCGAAGCAAAATGACAAGAGGGTTGCGTCGTTATTGCTTGCGTACGGTTCAAAAAAAAGACGGGGCGGAGATGTGGAAGGCGCCCTTTCCATTTTCAACAATGTATCATTCACATTCCAGTCTGCAAAAGAGGATGCTCTCTGGCATGAAGGATGGACCTATTACCGCACGGGTAAGTTCAGGAAGGCTCTCGATATCTTTTCAGCTCTTCACAAGACTTACGGAGACACGCGCTATCTTTACTGGAGGAATCGCTGCCTCGAAATGCTGGGCTCGGATGAACCCGTGCAAGTTATCTCACTTTTACCGAACAACCGCAACAATAATTTCTATATGTTCATGACTTCGATGAAGAATGGGGTCTCCATTCCGCCCTTCGAAAATTCCATTAAAGACCGTTGCAGCAACTATAACCTGCCCAGGCGAATTGAGGTCCTCGAGGACCTCGGATTAAGAGGCGAAGCACAGACAGAGATAACATTCATGGCCAACAGAAACCTCCCTGAGCATGAGATTGCCTGTTTGAGCGCCTATCTCAGAAATATGAACGATTTCAAGACTTCGATCTCCATGATAACCCGGTTGCCATACAGGGAAGATTTCCATGATTTATACTACCCGCCGGCTTATCCGGATATAGTCAATGAAGCGGCCCGTATTAACGAGATAGACCCCCTTCTGGTCCTGTCTATCATGCGGGAAGAATCTCGCTTCGCCCCTGATGCCCGCTCTGTTGCCGGCGCCCTGGGACTCATGCAACTCATGCCCCAAACCGCCTCAAAACTTAGCGGACATGCGAAAGTTCCGATGAAACAGCCTAACGACCTCTACGATGTGCGGACTAATGTATTTATCGGCACTTATTATTTAAAATCCCTGATTACTCATTTCGATTCGGTACCACTGGCAGTAGCCGCGTATAATGCGGGTGAAGATGCAGTCAGGGGATGGCTGGCAGCCGGAAAATATAAATCGCCTGACGAATTTATCGAAGATATCCCTTATGATGAAACAAGGAACTATGTAAAAAAGGTCCTGACCAGTTATTTTGAATACATGAGACAGACGGGGAGAAAAGAAGTTCCGG
>JBGOVD010000038.1:0-9725 GCA_041477935.1 Dissulfurispiraceae bacterium
AAGTTTCTTTGTCATGGATATTACCTTCCAGTCATATTGCAGATTGGCAGGTCAGACTACCTGCGCCATACTTAAGAACATTAAACAGATAATTCTTTAATTCATTAATATCTATAAAACTCATACGTGCCTTTTATGTTGCAGACAATATTTTCTTCAAGTAATTTTGCCAAAGTTGTAGTTTCATTAGTCGAGTGTTAAAAAACGACCCTCATGAGGTCAGATTATCTGCCCTTGAAGCGAATGCCTCTTGGCCTTGATTATTTTCACACTAACAATGTCTGCCGGCCCTGCCTTACCATCTGAAGGCATATTGACGATTTTATTTGTCCGCGTTCGACCGGCAAGAATAGAGTCGTTCTCACCGGCTGTTTCTGTCTCAAGGAGTATCTCTTGCGTGGATCCTACCAAGTCCTTATTCTTTCTATCAGTTATCAAATTCTGCAAATCGAGTATTTCACTGAGACGTCTCGATTTAATATCTTCATCTATTTGACCTGGGAGTAACGCAGCTTTTGTTCCTGCTCTGGGCGAATAATTAAAGGCAAATATGCCTTCAAATTCGGACTCCTTAAGAGCCCGGATGGTCCAGTCATGGTCCTCCTCAGACTCCTGAGGGAAGCCTGCGATTATGTCCGTAGTGATTGCGATTGATGGAATTGCCCTGCGCAGACTCTCGATTTTCTTCATATAGCCTGTAAAGCTATAATGCCTGTTCATCAACTTTAGCAGCCTTGTAGATCCTGACTGCAGCGGCAGGTGAATATGCTCACAGATCTTTTCGAGGTCGCGCATGGCTGCTATTAAATCATCAGAAAGGTCTTTCGGGTGTGAAGTTACGAATCTGATTCTTTCCAATCCCTCTATCTTATTGATATTACTCAAAAGACCCGCAAAATTGAGATCACTGCGATATGAATTGACATTCTGACCCAGAAGAGTGACCTCCTTGAAGCCTTCTCTCGCAAGGCCCTGAATTTCGGCCAATATTTTTGTGCTCGGCCTGCTCTTCTCATTTCCTCGTGTATAGGGGACTACGCAGTAACTACAGAAGTTATTGCAGCCGTACATGATGGTTACCAATGCCTTGATATGGTCCTTTCTATCGACTCTATAATCAGATTCAGCGATCAAGGGGTTCTCTTCGCATACCACGGCATGCGACCGCATTGTGCCTAATTTTCCCAGCAGATGAATATTTTGCGGACCCAGGACAAAGTCGATATACGGTGCTCTATGAAGAACCTTGTCACCTTCCTGCTGAGCGATGCACCCTGCTACGGCTATTTTCAGGTCTGGATTGTTCTTCTTGAGCGGTTTAAACCTGCCAAGACGGCTGAAGAATTTCTGCTCAGCTTTTTCGCGGATGCTGCATGTATTGAAGACAATAAGGTCGGCATCCTGGGGATTATCAACCTCACTATAGCCTTCCGACTTAAGCGTTCCCGACATTTTCTCAGAGTCATGAACGTTCATCTGGCAGCCGAATGTCTCAATATAGAATGTTTTGCCCATCAAAATCTCATAATACTAAGCTATTTCAAATGGTTAATAGTTGGAATCTGCGTAAAAGGTTCAGGGGTGCAATTCGGAATTTCGCTGGCAGAGCTGCTTTCGGAATAATATTTCACATATTTCCCGAGGGAATTCTTGATAACAGCGACATCATCCATCGAAGCCTCTTGAAGTACAACCCTCAACTCTTCCAGAAGCGATGCCATCTCTTGCACACTGTAAGATTCGCTGTTGCGGGCTATGAAGACTTTCTTATGCTGGCTGGACAGAGTGCCTTCCTCTGCCGTAAGCACCTCTTCGAACAATTTTTCACCCGGTCTGAGACCGCTGAATATGATATCGACATCGACGTACGGAGTCAGCCCGTGAAGTCTTATCAACTCCTCTGCAAGGGTCACAATCTTCACAGGTTCTCCCATATCCAGCACGAGAACCTCTCCCCCCTTCCCTAATACCGACGCCTGAAGGACAAGCGAAACAGCTTCCGGGATGGTCATAAAATAGCGGCATATGTCGGGATGCGTAACTGTCAGTGGACCGCCGTGTCTCAACTGTTCGAGGAAGATCGGCAGAACACTCCCCCTGCTTCCAAGTACATTACCGAACCTGACCGAAATATATTCAGTCTTCCCCGGATTGAAGTTGAAAGCCTTGCAAATGGTTTCAGCAATCCGCTTTGTGGCCCCCATAATGCTCGTCGGACGTATTGCTTTGTCAGTGGAGATAAGTATGAATTTTGAAACAGCATACCGTTCAGATGCCTCCACCACCGCATATGTGCCGAAGATATTTACCTTTATCGACTCCTTTGGGTTAGCTTCCATCATGGGTACATGCTTGTATGCAGCCGCATGGAAGACTATTTCGGGCGAGTAGGCCTTGAATATCTCATCGAGCCTGCTTTCGTCCCGAATATCGCCAGTTGCGAAATGACAACGGTCGAGCATATAAGGCAGAGTCCTGCCGATCCGGAGCGACATGTTATGCAGTTCCGTTTCATCTATATCAAAAAGGACTACTCGAGAAGGATCAAAGGAACAGACCTGCATTGCAATTTCCGAACCTATCGACCCCCCTGCTCCGGTAATAAGCACGGACTTATCGCGAATAAAATTACTGATACCCTCACGGTCTATCTCGACCGTTTGGCGGCCGATGAGGTCTTCGATGCTTATCTCCTCAAGGTTTTTAAGGTTGATATCCGGGTTGTGAAAATCGTAGATGCGCGGAACGATCTTTACCTTTTTCAGGCCGCAATCCCGTGCGCATTGATAAATCTCCCGCAATATTTTATGATTCAGCGAGGGGATGGCTATAATAACAGCCGCAGCCTGATATTTGGCTATGGCCTCTTTCAATATTGATATTGTTCCTAGCACTTTTATTCCGTGGATATATCCGCCTACTTTTGCCTTGTCGTCATCCAGCATGCCCACGGGATAGAAGTCGGAAAAACCTCGCTGTTCTATGTCCCTGAGGATCATTTCTCCCGTGCTCCCTGCTCCAACAATGATTGTCCTTTCCCCTTCCTTTTTGCTCCCCTTGCGAAGAACTTTCTCCAGGAACAGTCTCTTGGAGATCCTTAGGCCGGACAGAAGCAGTGCCCCGATCAATGCATCAATGAAAAAGACACTCCGGGGAAATCCGCCGATATATGGCAGCGGCAAGAAAGCGTAATGAGGTGCGAACGGAATCAGGATAAGGACTATCAGCAAAGATTCCGATATCGCCGTAGATAAATAAATCTTATTGAGTTCATTGATGCCGACATAGCGCCAGGTCATTCGGTATAGGCCAAAAAGTTTGAAAATAGAAAGCTTCAGCACTACGAAAATCGGAAGTGCTCTTAAGAATATATCCGTATATTGATCCGGGATATTAAATTCAAAGCGTATCTGAAAGGCGCCATAGAGGGCAATAACGATAATAATAAAGTCGCTAAGCAGGAAAAAGGCCTTCCTTTTTCCTGGGCTTGGCTGAAATAGCATATTGGCGGTTTCTTTCATAGCGTTATTAATGAGTTACCCCTTCTTTCTTAAAGACCTTAAGTATTGTTCCGGAAAGTATTTCCAGGTCAAGCAAGAAGCTTATATTATTTTTATAGTATTCGTCGCATTCCACTTTTTTAGGTATCGGCAGTTCATCTCTGCCGTTGATCTGTGCCCATCCGGTAAGCCCGGGCATGAGTTCATGTATTCCCTTCTCCGTTCTTAATCGGATCAGATCATCCTGATTAAATAATGCCGGACGCGGCCCGACAAAACTCATATCCCCTTTTAAGATATTGAATACCTGTGGCAATTCATCAAGACTCGTCTTTCTCAGAAAATCGCCTATGGGGGTAAGATATTCATTGGGCTTAGCAAGAAGATGGGTTGCTATAGGAGGAGTGTCTGTCTTCATCGTCCGGAATTTATACATTTTGAATATCGAGTTTCCGCGCCCCACCCTGTCCGAGATATAAAATACAGGCCCCCTCGATGTCAATGCCACCGCGATAGCAATGATCAAAAACGGTACGATCAGTATTATTGCCAATATAACAGACAGAATGATGTCGAATAAACGTTTAACCGACATATGCTACTTTCTAAGGAGATACTCCGAAACCATTGCCATCATGCCGGCATTCACTGTCTGGGGCGGGCGCCAGCCGGCAACGCGGCGAAATCGAGTGGAATCGATGACGAGAGATCCGGTCAGTCTGGCAATCATCGGGCGCAATGCAGGCACCCTGGAGCTAATAACTGAAAAGACCTTTTCCGGGATATTAATCAAATGAGTTTTTCTGTTCATAACCCCTGCGATCCGTTTTATAAGCTCTGAAATCGACAGGTCTTCGCCGTCACTTACGAGAAAGACTTGTCCGGCACATTCCGCTTTGGTCGCTGACGCAAGAAGCACGTCGGCAAGATTATCCAGTGATATAAAGCTGCGTTTGTTATGAATGCCTCCAAACGGCAATGGATAACCGCGGTCGATATATCGCATCAAAGAGAGCATGTTGCCCTTTACCCCTGGACCGTATACAAGTGGGGGTCTTATAGTTACTATCTCAAGGCCAGTCCGGGACGATATGTCGCGAAGTGCCTCTTCAGCCTCCCACTTCGAGATCGAATATGCATCCTGCGGGGACGGGATATCGTTTTCACTAAATGGCTTCTCCCCGGTGCTTTCGCCGTTAACTTTAACTGTGCTGACATACACGAATCTCTTGACACCCGATCGTGCAGCCATCAAGGCTAAATGCCGGGTTCCTTCAACATTGACGCGCCGATATTCGGCAAGCGGATCTTTCAATGATTCCTTCATGACATGGACACGTGCGGCAAGATGAATTATGACATCGATGTCCTTCAAGACGGCTGACCAGTCGGTCGAGGGCCCGATGTCTCCGATTGGCAAAATAACAATATGTGGATCTGAGAGATCGGCTGCCCTTGCGGACCTTACTGCAGCTCGCACTTTAAATCCGGCTTCTGCAAGTGTATAGCACAGTCTCTGCCCAACAAAACCATTTGCACCGGTTACGAGGATTTCTTTGTTACTCAAATTTACTCACTTATGCAACTTGTGATGTCGGATTAATTTTTGTTTTGGAATCCCGCACCGGGTCAGAATGATTCTCTCCATACAGTACGCCTAACATAATCCACATAACTATGAATTATCCTGATTACCTTTTCCGAAACATTGGGCATCCCATAATCAGCTATGCTTCTCAAAATTCTATTTTGTCCTCTTGGTTGCGTCTCGAGGATTTTCAAGCCTTGCAATATCCTATCCGCATTGAGGCCCGTCATCATTACTGCGCCCTCTTCCATTCCTTCTGGTCGCTCGTGTGCTTCGCGCAAATTAAGGGCCGGAAAATTCAAGATCGAAGATTCTTCCGTAATGGTCCCACTGTCAGATAGTACTGCATAGGCATTCATCTGAAGCTGGACATAATCGAGGAACCCAAAAGGATTGACTATTTCTACGTGAGGATCGAACTTCACCTTTAAATCCAGGAGCCTTTTCCGCGTTCGTGGATGCGCTGAAAAGATTATCCGTTTACTATACAGCTCACCCAATTGATTAAGTGCAAATATGAGTTTCTCAAGCATGGCAGGAGAATCGACATTTTCTTCTCGGTGTATGCTTGCAATGAAATATTCTTCAGGGTTCAAATTCATATCGTGCAGTACCTTTGATGCCGATATGCGTTCCAGATTGTGGTGGAGTACTTCATACATGGGGCTTCCGGTCTTAATAATCTTGTCCGGAGGTATGCCTTCACGAAGCAGATATTCCCTTGAGATCTCGCTGTATGGCATATTTATGTCAGCAATATGGTCCACAATCCTGCGATTCATCTCTTCAGGAACCCTTTGATCGAAACATCGGTTCCCGGCCTCCATATGAAACACCGGAATATGTTTGCGTTTTGCAGCTATTGCGGCTAGACAGCTATTCGTATCACCCAAAACAAGGAAAGCCTCCGGACATGTTGAGTCCAAGATCGGCTCTATTTTGATCAATATATTTCCGATGGTCTCCATCGCCGTTTGGCCGGCAGCATCCAGAAAGTAATCTGGCCGCCTTATCTCAAGATCGCGAAAGAAAACCTCGTTGAGTTCAAAGTCGTAGTTTTGTCCCGTATGTACTAATACATGATCGCAATATTCGTCAAGCTTGCAGATTACACGGGACAGGCGGATAATTTCAGGCCTCGTCCCGACAACACTCATAACCTTTAGTTTACTCATCTTACGCAACCACCACCGTTTCGCCGAATGTGTCGGGTCTCAAGGGATCAAAGATCTCGTTTGCCCAGAAAAGGGTAATCAAATCATCCTTTCCCGCATTCGCAATGCTGTGAGTATGGAGCGTTGGAATGTCAATAAAACTGGGTTTGCGTCCGCTCACAGGGAAACTCTCAACACTATCATGGAATAGACGGCGAATTTTAATTACCGCTTCGCCTGCAAGAACGCAAAAGCGCTCTACTTTATGAAAATGATAATGATTACCCCTGGTGATTCCGGGCCTTGTAGTAGACATAAAGCTTTGCCCTCCGCCGAGATTCCTGGTAACTTCGAACAGGTCGCCGCGGTTATCACGGCGAATCTCCGGAAAACGAGGATAAAAAGAGGGGAATAGATGAGAGCGATATGTATTGAAAAGCGAAAGCTCGAATCTGTCCAGGCAAAGAGGAATAATACCGCTTCTATAGTTACCATCAAATAATGTCAGGCGTTCTAAAATCTCCTGAACACTCATGTCGCGTCCTTGCATAAGAACATCATGGTTCGGTTTGTTATGAAGTATGTTCACCAGATTCTCGGCTACGTCATAGCAATGCAAATAATCATACGTGACATCAACTTCTATTCTCGGTTTTTCGCTATGGGCGAGCTGATAACAGAAAGTGGAAATAACCGAGTTGTAAAAAGGTCGTCCATTTTCCCCGAAAATATTCGGCAGGATGAGATTGGTGAAAACAGCTCCTTCCTCACGCGACCATCGACGCAGAATTTCAGAACATTGCCTCTTGGCATCTCCGTATAGGGTGTTTCGAAAGATATGTTTTGACGAGGCAAATACGATGTGAGGGGTAATCTTTACTGCGCGACAGGCTTCAATAAGTGCCTCTGCAAGTCCAAGATTTACGCCGATAATTTCAACGTCGGCACCCCGATTCACTCCGGCAAGGTGAATGATTGCATCACAGCTTGAGACAAACCTGCGCAAAGACGCTGTGTCGGCGAATGCAGCCCTGTCTGCTGGAACAACGGTAACGTCCGGCTGCGCAGAGAAGAAACAGCGCAGATGCCATCCAAGGAGACCATTTGCCCCTGTTATGCCGAGCCGCATTATCCCGCCGTGCCTTTGTACGCCAAAAGCTCCGTCTTCACTTCAGGAAGACTGAGTAGAAGCGATTCTATTTCTGTCTCCGACAACCGATAGGCATTGTGAGAATGATAATCCTCAAATGACGTTTCGCCCACATCCCCCTCCGTAAAGTATTTGGCATAGTTCAAATCACGATCATCCATTGGGACACGGTAATAATCACCAAGATCTTCCGCCCTGACAAGTTCCTCTCTTGATGCCAAGGTCTCGTATACTTTCTCGCCATGCCTCATGCCGATTGTCTTTACCGGAACATCGGACCCGAACAGATTCTTGAGGACCTGAGCAAGATCGCCGACAGTGCAAGCCGGCGCTTTCTTTATAAATAAGTCACCCGGGCGACTGTGTTGAAAGGCATATAAGACCAGAGAAACCGCATCCCGAAGCGGCAGAAGAAAGCGGGTCATCGACGGCTCAGTAACAGTCAGCGCAGTCCCCTCTCTGATTTGTTTAATAAATAAGGGGATTACTGAGCCACGGGAGCTCATTACATTGCCGTATCGTACCGTACACACTATTGTATTGTTGGGAACACTGCCGCGACAGGCAGACTGCACAAGCTTTTCCATCAGGGCTTTGGTAATGCCCATGGTGTTGATGGGATAAACTGCCTTGTCGGTACTAAGGCAGACCAGCCTTTCAACAACATGAGCGATTGCGCTCTCTATTACATTGTGACTTCCTATAACATTAGTCATTAGGGCCTGCATCGGGAAAAACTCGCAAGATGGGACTTGCTTGAGAGCTGCAGCGTGAAAGACATAATTAACGCCGTGCATTACGGCATCAACGCTTGAACGATCCCGGACATCACCGATATAAAACTTAACTTTAGGATGACATAATTCCACCCGCATGAGTTCCTGCTTGAGTTCATCCCTGCTGAAAATACGGATCTCTCCTATTTCAGTCGTAAGCAGATAGTCACAGAGTGTTCGGCCGATTGAGCCGGTGCCGCCTGTAATAAGTACTGTTTTATCTTTAAACTCGTTCATACTTGTTTTCCTTATTATCATATTTCCTGAAGGCCGAAAGTTCTTTCATCCAACAAATCAGTCTATCTAAAAGCATATCCCGATCAAAATGCTTTAAGTAATAGGCCTTGCCGTTTGCCCCCATTTCCAGCCGCTGTTCGGGTGTCAATCGATAAAGATGCAATATAACCTCAGCCAATCTCTCAGGATCAGATGACGGCGCTACAATGCCCGACTTAGAGAGCTCTATAATATCGCGCCCTTCCCCATTAAGCGCGGCAGCGACTGGTTTACCGAAAGCCATATAACTCTGTAGCTTTGCCGGCACCGTAAGTGCAAAGATCGGCTCATTCTTCAGAGTAACCAGAAGCACGTCAGCCTTTGAGAAAAAGGAGGGCATCGTCTCAAGCGGAAACCGTCCCAGCAGATAAACATTCTCAAGGCCTCTTCTTGCGACCTCAGTTTTTACCCATTCCTGGCGCCTGCCGTCTCCTAATATAACAAATTTTATGTCCCGATGCATGAGCAGCTTCTCGGCTGCAGCGAGAATTGTCGGAAAATCCTGTGCCTCCCCAATGTTGCCGGCAAAGAGTATAACGAAGCCTTCGGGGAGCTGAACCGGCGGTAGAAGCGTTTCTGGCGCATGCGAAAAGAGACTTTCAGCACTCGTTGGAAAATATAGTATCTTTGCCCTGCTTCCTCCTCGCTCTTCGACTGAAGAAATAAACCCTTCGGACTGGACGAGAATCTGATCGCTGTGTCGATATATGAATCTCACCATACTGCATACCAGCCGCAGTACATGCCTTGAGTGAATTGCGTTTGTCGCTGTGAGGCTATCGGGCCACAGATCAAGGACATGCAACTGAACGGGAATCCCTCTCACCAACTTCATAAAAATCGCCGGAATTGCTACGGTAATCGGAGATATTTCGAATACATAAATAACATCGAACCGAGATCGGCACATCATAGGACCAAGAAGTGAGGCAAGTATCGCAAATGATAAATAATTGCAGGCTAGACGCAAGCCTTTGCTCTTGCCCCTTGATATCAGGGGCACACGAATGACCGCTATCCCCTCGTACTCTTCGCGGGTTCGTCCGAAGAACCCATATCCCGGATAAAAGCGACCCTCGGGATAGTTCGGCTTGCCAGTTAAAACAGTTACTAGATGACCTCGTTCAATAAGCCCTTTGGCGAGATCGTTGACGCGAAAGTTTTCAGGCCAGAAATATTGGGTGACAATGAGAATATTCATCTAATCTTCAAGCGTTTGATGCTCATTTAGGCTGTTATCGTATCAGCCTTGCAGCGTTTGAGCACGAAATCACGCTTTTG
>JBGOVD010000105.1:0-6885 GCA_041477935.1 Dissulfurispiraceae bacterium
ATGGCATCATAAAAAGACATCTATGCTCGTTGATGGGGGGGATTGCAGATGAGTGAAGGATTGAGAAGAAACTTGCGATTAGTTGCAGCCCCCGGCAAAGCCGGCAGGCAGTTTGCACTGTCCGGACATCTTACGGAAAAAATTATCTTGAAAAAGCGTCTGAATAAATCCTGGGCAGTTATTATCCTCTTTTTTATCTTGCTGGTATCGCCTCAACTGGTCCATGCCGATAATTCCCCTTATGATAACCTTAAGAAGCTCAGTCTGGAACAGTTGATGGATATAGAAGTCGAGTCGGTTTACGGGGCTTCCAGATATGAGCAAAAGGTAACTGAAGCTCCATCATCCGTCAGTATCATTACTGCTGACGATATTAAGAAATACGGATACCGCACTATTGCCGATATACTAAGGAGCGTCAGAAGCTTTCAGATTTCCAATGACCGCAATTATTCATACATAGGCGTGCGAGGATTCGGCCACACTGGGGATTACAACAGTCGCGTTCTCCTTCTCGTTGACGGCCACAGGATCAACGATAATATTTACAACCAAGCTCTGGTCGGAGAGGATTTTATAATCGACATCGATCTGATAGAGCGAGTGGAAGTGATTCGCGGTCCCGGTTCCTCGCTCTACGGGAATAATGCCTTTCTTGCCGTCATTAATGTTATAACGAGGAAGGCCGCCGATTTTGGAGGCGTTGAGACCTCCGGCGCAGCGGGGAGTTTCAGGACTGTCAAGGGAAGGATGAGTTATGGAAACCCTCTTGGAACCGATACCTACGGTGTTTTTTCAGCATCGGGCCTCGACAGCAAGGGTCCGCACAGCCTCTTCTACAAGGAATACAATACTCCGGAAACCAACAACGGCGTTACCATCAATACGGACTATGAACGCAATCAAAGCTTTTTTGCAAAAATCGGTCACGGCGATCTCACGCTAGAAAGCGCATTTGTGTCAAGAATGAAGGGCATCCCGACAGGATCCTTCGGAACCGATTTCAATGACCGCAACAACAGGACTATAGATCAGAGATATTATCTGGACCTGAAATACGAGCATAGACTCGATGACGGAGCGACTATTACCGGCAAGCTGTTCTACGATGCCTACTATTACTGGGGCACATACATCTATTCGGGGATCCAAAACAGGGATTATACCGAAGGGCAATGGGTTGGTGCAGAGGTCATGCATAGCAGAAAACTCTTCGATACTCACAAAATAACGGTGGGGACCGACTATCAGTTTAACCTTAAACAGCTGCAGGAAAACCATGATGTATCACCGTACCAAGAGTATCTTCGTGACAATACAAGAACAAACAGATGGTCAATCTATGCCCAGGATGAATATAACATCCTGAAAAACCTGATCCTGAATGCCGGAGTGCGCTTTGACCATTTCGGCGCCTTCGGCAGTACGACCAACCCGCGTGTCGCACTGATCTATGCCCCTGCGGAAACTACTGCCGTCAAGCTCATTTACGGTACGGCCTTCCGAGCGCCCAACAACTTTGAGCTTTACTATCAAGTGGCCAACAGCCAGGCTGCTAATCCTGATCTCAGACCCGAGAAAATAAGCTCATACGAAATAGTGCTCGAGCAGTATTTTGGCAAGCATCTGAGAGGTGTTGCGGCCGCCTTCTATAATCACATCAAGGATCTTATTGAACAGCAGACAGATCGGGATACAGGTCTTCTTGTCTTTAAAAACACAGACAAAGTTGAGGCCAAAGGATTGGAGTTCGAGCTTGACTGGGTTTGGGACGGCGGCTACAAGGCAAGAGCCAGCTATACTGTTCAGGATGCAAAAGACAAGACAGACAATGAGTCACTGATCAACTCGCCCAAGCATCTTGCCAAGGTCAATGTAACACTTCCTGTCTGGTCCGACAAGTTATTCGTGGGAATCGAAGAACAATTTATGAGCAGCCGGAGGACTCTTGCGAGTGCAAAGACAGGCGCTGTCTATCTTACCAATGTAACTCTTTTCTCGCAGAGGATAATCAAAAATCTGGAATTTTCCGGCAGTATATACGACCTTTTTAATCATAAATATGGAGACCCCGGAGCCGAAGAACACCGTCAGGATATCATCCGGCAGGACGGCAGGGGCTACCGGGTAAAGCTCACGTGCATATTTTAGGGCTCACTGTGGGAGTGGACATTGGAAGAGGTGGCCTCTTCCCCTTTTTAAGGGGACTAAAGAATGAAGGTCTTATTCAGAATAGAATTCACTACTCAATATGAGAAAACGCAGTAAATATTTTATAACGATTGTCATTATTACATTCTTGCTGACCGGGTTCTCTGTGTCGTCGATTTTTGCGGGGGAGCAGAGAGCCGGCGAGTATCAGGTTAAGGCCGCTTTTCTCTATAATTTCATAAATTTTGTAGAATGGCCCCAGCAATCTTTATTCGAGAACAGCCCGACAATCAACCTATGCATAATCGGCGATGACCCGTTCGGCGATGCCCTTAATGACTTTCAGAATGAAACCGTCAGAGGAAAAAAACTGATCATAAAATACAGGTCTGCCGATGATCTCAGGGGCTGCAATATTCTATTTCTCTCCGAATCGGAGAAACATCATACCGCGAAAATACTCAGGTCTGTCGGCAAGTCAGACGTTTTGACGGTCTCAGATACGGAAGAATCAGCCCGGCAAGGTATTATCATCAGTTTTATAGTTGAGCAAAAAAAGGTGCGCTTTGCGGTTAATATAGATGCTGCGAGGCGGGCGGGTCTTAAGATCAGCGCCAAACTGCTGAGGCTGGCAAGGATTGTCGGTGCGGCTGAAGGCAAAGACAGCACTGAATAGATACACCAGCAAAGGAGGATGGACATGCGAGGCATTCCCGATATTTCCATTAAGCGGAAATTAATCTTTATCATCATGCTGACAAGCATTGTCGCTCTCCTTTTGACCAGTATGGTTTTTGTCGTATATGATCTGATCACACTCAGACAGACGATGGTCCGGGACATCACGATGCTGTCTCAAATTATTGCTGCCAACAGCACTGCCGCTCTCGCTTTTAATGATCAGAAGTCTGCCGAGGAAAACCTTGCGGCCTTCAAAGCTAACCCACATATCGTCGCAAGCTGCATCTACAATAATGAGGGCATTGTCTTTGCGAGTTATGTCCGCTCTGATGTAGCCGGCAGCCTGTCACTGCCGGCACCGCAGGATACGGGGTTTCATTTCGGCAGCGACTATCTGACAATGTTCAGGCGCATCGATCTGAACAACAAACTTATAGGGATGGTTTATGTGCAATACGATCTGGAGGAGCTGCACACCCGCATGCGTGGCTACACCGGCATTGTAATTGTCGTCGTGCTGGCAGTCTCATGCGTGACTTTTGTCCTGTCATCCAGGCTTCAGAGTGTCATATCGGCGCCTATTATGGGCCTTGCAAAAACGGCAAAATTAATCTCACGGGAAAAGAGATATTCTCTCAGGGCTGAGAAGCACGGGCAGGATGAAATAGGAATGCTTATTGACGGGTTCAACGAAATGCTGGCTGAGATTCAGCAGCGGGATGCTGAACTCGAGCGTCAGCGAGAAATCCTGGAGGTTCAGGTTGAGGAGCGCACTGCTGAACTCCTCAGCTCCAATAAAGAATTGCTGGCTGAAACTCTGGAACGGACCAGGGCGGAGGAGGAACTGCTAAAGGCCAGAAGGCTCGACTCGATCGGCTTGCTGGCAGGAGGCATTGCCCATGATTTCAATAATCTTCTCACAGCTATCCTGGGAAATATCTCGCTTGCTAAAATGAATGCATCCAGTGATGACAAGGTTTTCGGGCGTCTGCTTGAGGCGGAAAAGGCCAGCATGCGTGCGAGTGATCTGACCCATCAACTCCTTACCTTCGCCAAAGGGGGCGCTCCGATTAAGAGGACAGCCTCCATAGCAGAGCTTCTTATCGATTCGGCAAGTTTTGCCCTGAGCGGCTCCAACGTTAAATGTGGTTTCGCCCTGCCTGCGGATCTCTGGCCCGCGGACATTGATGAAGGACAAATAAGCCAGGTCATTAACAATGTCATCATCAATGCCGATCATTCGATGACCGAAGGAGGGGTTATCAGCGTGCGGGCACAGAATGTGGTGATCGGTGCCGCTCACCGCCTGCCTTTAAAGGAAGGCAGGTACATAAAAATATCAATAGAAGACCACGGGACCGGCATACCTGAAGAACTGCTGCCCAAAATATTCGATCCTTACTTTACGACAAAACCCAAAGGCACCGGGCTTGGCCTCGCTACCTGTTATTCGATCATAAAAAGACATGAGGGCTTAATCACAGCCGAATCTCAAATAGGTGCCGGTTCAACATTCTACATATACCTGCCCGCCTCCGAGGGTAAGGTGAGTGCTGAGAAGAGCCCTGCCAACGGCCTCTTGCGTGGGAATGGCAGGGTCCTGGTGATGGACGACGAGGAGATTATTCGTAAAGTGGCGGGTGAGATTCTGAGCCAGCTCGGATACGAAGTCAGCTTTGCTGAAGAGGGCAGCGAAGCTATAGAGATATATGCGAAGGCGAAATCCGAAGGTCGGTCTTTTGATGCTGTTATCCTCGATATGACTATCCCGGGAGGAATGGGCGGAAAAGAGACTATACAGAAGCTGACAGAGATTGAGCCCGGGATTAGAGCGATTGTGTCAAGCGGATATTCGCACGGTCCGATAATGGCGGAGTACCGCAAATTCGGTTTCTGCGGGGTAGTTGCCAAGCCCTACACGGTGGAAGACCTGGCCAGGTCAGTCCACGAAGCGATTACTCAGAAGGCATAATTATCCTGGATACATCGATGCATATCACTTGCCGACCCAAAATGTGGTTTTATCTACGCCGGAATTTCCGGTTACCGGATCAAAGGAATAAACGATCGCCTCATAGGTGCCTTCTTTCGATACATCAAGCGTCCCCTCGAATGTGCTCGTTTTATTGGCGAAAGAGAGAGGGACCACATCGGTTATCACGCCATTTAATTTCACTATTGCCCTGACCTCGTATTTGTTTGCGTCCCATATTCCATTAGGTGTTATGGGGCAGCCGCACATCATAACGACGTTTGCCCTGATCGGTACCTTTATTTTTCCGCCGGTCAGTTTCAAAGTCTCATTGGCCTCCGGTGTGAGCACAGCAACTGCAAAACCGGGGACATCAACAACTATCCCTTCACCGATGACGTCTTTCCCTGGAATCAGCCATATTTGAGACGTGTTCTTTGTCATGGATTGCCTCTGCCCATATGGCGAATAAACTTCAATTGAGACCAGCTTAGGTTCGGTGATATCGAGTGTCGCTTCAAACTTTGCTGCCGTGTTATCGGAAATCGGAACACCTCGTCTGATCGGATCAACCATTATTTTCTGCGTGTTTCCGGTTCCGCCGGTGGTAAACCCCTTGGCAAGAACTTCGCCGGTTTCGGGGTCCTTGATGACCACAAGGGCCCCTCCCATAGTCGTGCCGATAAACTTGGCGTCCTTTGCCTTTGCCCTGATTGTTATCTTTGTCTGTGCTCCTTCTGCAATTACTCCGATGAAAATCATCAGTACCAGCATAATTAATATTTTCATTTAATTCTCCTTTAGGACCCAATATGGCTGTTATTAAACTATATAAATGAATCCTCCGCAAAACAACGAGGCAGAGGCATAAGGGACCGATAATGAAGATTCAGACTGAAATCACTGCGCTAAAGTACTTCCGGGTTTCTCCGATAACATAGCAGGAACCTTGTATTCACCCTTAGCCGGGCAGTGAACGCCGGACTATCGATTAGGAGGAAAAGAATGTCAATCGGGAATATCACCAGTAGCGCTCTTGGTGCCATAGCTGCATACGGTACCGGGCTTAATGTTACCGCCAACAATATCGCGAATATGAATACCAAGGACTTTAAGCCTGCCAGCGCAATAATGAATGAAGACGTCAATGGCGGAGTTAAAGTGACCCTGAGCCAAAGTCAGAATGCCGATGTCGATGTTGCCAAGGAAATGGTCGATATGATGATCGAAAAGACCGCCATCAAGGCAAATATCAAATCTCTTCAGACCGAAGACCAGTTACTTAAGAGCCTCATCGATATAAAGGTCTAGTGCCGGATTATTTCGCCAGCTTGGTCAATTCGGTATTCAGGGTCTGAAACACGAGTTCTGCGATCTTCAGATACCTCTCTCTGTCCTGCGAGGGCAGTTCTTCCCACTCCCGGAAAAAATCTACGGCGCCGTTGTTGAAATAGACATGTGAATCCTTGGCGATCTCGAAATCGAGAAGGATGTTGCCGCCTTCTGAAAAAACGATGTTCATAAACCCTCCTTTGTTAATGAAATGACTTCGCATAGGGAGTTGCGCGATGAATTAGTCATGCACCGCCGATAGAGCATTTATCCGGAATAAATATTTCTTTCAAGCGGCATGTTTGCCCTGGCTGCTCGCGCGCCCCAGAGAACCCAGACATCGCGTAAGAAACTGCCACTCCCTATGCTATGATTATCTGAGAATGCTCTCCCGAAACTTCTTCCCGTAGCGCTTGGTTTCGATCCGCTCGTCGCATATTACGACCCGGCCGGTATCGGTCTTCGACCTGATAAGCCGCCCGAAGCCCTGGCGGAACTTGATTATCGCGCGAGGCAGGGAATATTCGTAAAACGGATTTCCACCTTTTTTATCTATATCCTCAGTACGGGCAAGAGTAATCGGTTCCGTCGGTACTTCGAAGGGCAGCTTGGTGATGATAAGACTTTTGAGGGCATCGCCGCGGATGTCCACTCCCTCCCAGAAGGAGTCGAGGCCGAAAATCACGGCATTGCCGCTTTCGCGCATGATGTCCAGCATCGCGCGCTTCTGGATATGTTCGCCCTGCATC
>JBGOVD010000071.1:0-8043 GCA_041477935.1 Dissulfurispiraceae bacterium
CGCCGACAGCAAACTTGGACATGCCCGATCCGGAGTGTGACCTCGATTATGTCCCCAATGTAGGAAGGACCGGTCAGAATGTCAGGGTTGTCATGTCGAATTCTTTCGCCTTCGGAGGCACCAATGGGGTGCTGGTGGCGAAGGAAATATGAAATAAGTGATCGGCTTTGTCAGGTCAATAGGCATGGTCGACACCGTTAACTCTCCTCGTCACTGGTGATAGCGCAGTGCAAGTGTATAAGCGAGGTTCAAGGGCAAGGTCCACGACAATTGGACCGGAGAGCGAGACAATCGTTTGTATACGCTGCCCCACGAGTAGAATCTCCGATTCGCATACCGGTATCCGGACAACAGAGCCTCCGGGCTCATGTGCCGCGGTTGAAAAACGACGTCTGCCCTGCTGTTGTACTTACTCCAGTCTTGGGTCAGGATCCTCCCCTCAGCCTCCAATCGCTCATAGAGGCGAGTTCCGGGAAAGGGAGTCAGAATATTGAATGTCGCGTTTTGAACGCCGGTAGCCTCAAGGAAGTCGAGCGTTTCCCCGAAAACCGCCTCGCTGTCATTGTCGAATCCAAAGACGATCCCCGCCTGCACCGAAATTCCGTGCGAGTGAATTCGCTCGATCGCCCGCGCATATTCATCAACCCGATTAAACGCTTTAGAAACCTCGTTCACGCTTGCCTGCGAGACGGATTCGAACCCTATGAACAGCTGCTTGCATCCACTGCGCGCGGCCAATTCCAAGAAATCATCATCGCTTGCCGCATGAATGCTTGCCTGGCTGCTCCACCATTTCCGGTGGGGAGCTATGGCGCGAAAAAGAGTCTTGGCGTACTCGATGTCGCACGCGATGTTGTCGTCCCACAGAATGACCACTTTGCCACGGAAAGATGCGTACTCCAGCGCGACGGCCTCCACTGGCCGCTGGCGTACATGGCTCTGATACATAACGGCAAGCGTACAAAAATCACACCGATATGCGCAGCCGCGGGTGGCGAATAGGACACCGGCTGTGTGGTCTCGCCGATGGAACAGATCTTGTCGAGACATCGGCGCGTTATTGAGGGAAGGAGGTTCCGAAGAGTAGCGATTGTGATGATTCCCGGACTCATACTCAGCCAGGAATCGTGGCCAAGTCTGTTCGGCTTCCCCAATGAAGATCACGTCCGCGTGTGCCTGCGCCTCATCCGGCTGCAAAGTGACATGAGGACCGCCAAGTGCTACCGTAACGCCACGTTGTCGGAACAGGGCCGCGAGCTCATACACGTGTGGCGCGCTGGGCGTGTGAAAGGTTATGGCGACCAAGTCGACCGACGACTCAAGATCGACCGCTGCCACCGCTTCATCCACATGGATTATCGTCCAGTGGGAGGGAACGTAGGCTGCAAGGTACGGCATGGTGATCTGCTGGAAGTTCAGGACGCGTGACTGCCGGATCCGCTGAATATCCGGGGAAGAGGCTGTGATTAGAAGGAGCCTTATCGAGTCAATCTGCATGTGTGTGACTTCTCAAACGTGGTCAACTCCCTTGGCAGAACGCCTAAAATCAGCCGTGCGTGAGGGGCGCTGTGAACTAGCGAATATTGTTGGCTGAGAAGAGGATCACCCTATCACCCACGAATGTTACGGTGATCGACTTTTTTTCATCGCCCCAGACGCAGTTTCTCATGCCTATAACATCGTTGCACTTAGCCGGCGAACCCAGGATGTTCACCACTTCGTCATAGGCCATGCCGCCTTTGATCTTGTTGTAGTTGTCCATAGTAAGCCTGCTGCAACCGGCGGCTGCAAACAAGACCAAAATAAAAAAAGCTGTTGCGATCCATCCCTTTTTCATAAATATCCTCCGTGCCGGCATAGACCTTAGTATTCTGCAATCGTCCGTTTAAAGTCAAAATATAATCCCATTTTTGTCTCAATAGACTAAACCTATTCAGTATCAACTTTAGATAGTAATAAACGATTGGATATGTCTTCCCCTCAACCGTTATTTTTCAAAACCGGGCTTTCTATACCGTGTCGGTGCGATAAATAACGTTCATAGTTAGTGAAGGAGGCAGTAATGGCAAAGGACTACACCAAGATGTGGAGCGGCATCGGACTTAATCTCAAGGCCCATGATGGTTTGCTGACGGTCTTATCGGAAGCATACAAGAACATCTACGTATCTCAGAAGAACAGGCCCAAAGGCATGGACTATTTCGACTTTGTTGTTTCGGAAGTCCACGGCTTGAGGATCGAGGAAATCGTCGAAGCCAAGAAGAGCGGCAAAAAAGTTATCGGGACCTTCTGCGTTTATGTTCCTGAGGAGCTAGTGCTTGCAGTGGACGGAGTATGTATAGGGCTTTGCGCGGGCGCGGATGTGGGCTCAGATGAGGCCGAGAAATATGTCCCGCGGAACACCTGCGCACTTATCAAGGCCTTCCTTGGATTCAAACTCGCCGGGCTCTGTCCGTATGTTGAACTAACCGACCTCATTGTGGGAGAAACGACATGCGATGGCAAGAAGAAGGCTTATGAGATATTCGACGAGATCACCAGGAAGGTTTATGTAATGGAACTGCCGCACAAGAAGGGCGTCGACGGCAGGAGTATGTGGCGAAACGAGATAAAGCGCTTCGCCGACAAACTTGAAGAGGTTACGGGCAATAAGATCACTCCCGAAAAACTTCGCGAATCCTCAAAGATCGTCAATGCAAAGAGGAAGGCACTGCAGCGGTTGTCCGCGCTAAGGGCAGCCGATCCTTCGCCAATCTCGGGTCTCGATGCTCTCCTGATAAATCAGGTTTCGTTCTACGATGACCCGATCCGCTTCACCGCAAAGACGAATGAACTATGCGACGAACTCGAAGCTCGCGTAAAGGCCGGCTCCGGCGTTGCAGAAAAGGGCAGCCCGAGGGTGCTCATTTCAGGCTCGCCGATGGCGATCCCCAATTGGAAGCTCCATGCCATCGTCGAAGGAAGCGGCGCAACGGTCGTAGGCGAAGAATCCTGTGTCGGAGAGCGCAACTTCAGGACGCTCCTGGACGAAAACTTCTCGTCGGTCGAACAGGGCATCGACAAGCTCTCTGAGCGTTCACTGACAGTAGACTGCGCCTGTTTCACGCCAAACACCGAGCGTTTGGACAATATCGTCGAAATGACGAAGCGGCTAAAGGCCCAGGGCGTGATCCATTATGCCCTTCAGTTCTGCACTCCATACATGATGGAGGCATTTAAGGCGAAGAAAGTTGTCGATGCAATTGGAGTACCATTCCTCAGGATCGAGACCGATTACAGCATGGAGGACATGGGCCAGCTTACTACAAGGGTAGGGGCATTTCTCGAAATGATACAGACGAGGGTCAATGCTTGATAGTTGCCGGCATTGATATTGGATCGCGGTATATAAAATTTGTCCTGGCCGAAGATGGCCGAATCATCGCTGCTGAAAAGAGAGAGACAGGCCATGACCCGCTGAATACGTGCCGTGACCTGATAGATGGAACCGCTTCGGCAAGTCCGGAGCGGCCGGAGCGAATCGTAGCGACAGGTTACGGCCGCTATCTCATGGAGATTCATGGTGATATTCCGACCATCACGGAGATTAAGGCCGTGGCTCGCGGCGCAAAGGCAGTCTTCACTTCATGCCGCACGGTTGTCGATATCGGAGGACAAGACACCAAGGTCATTTCGCTCGATGATAAGGGCATTGTTTCCGGATTTGAAATGAATGACCGGTGCGCGGCGGGCACCGGCAGGTTTCTTGAGATCATGGCGCGCACCCTTGGATATTCGATCGAGGAGTTCGGCGCTTCCTGCGGAAGTCCAGGGTATAAGATTCAGAATGCGATAAAGATAAACAGCATGTGCACGGTCTTCGCCGAGTCGGAGGTGGTCGGCCTCATTGCGAAAGGCATCCCGAGGAACGAAGTGGCCGCTGCCATTCATGATTCTATTATCGGAAGGGTGATGTCGCTTATCCGCAGGGTCGGCGCGGATGATGACATAATCTTCGCAGGAGGCTGCGCCAGGAACGCATGTCTGGCGGCCTTGCTCTCGGAGCGACTTCAGAAGCCGATCCATATCAGCGAGACGCCCGAGATGCTTGCTGCTCTGGGCGCCGCACTTTATGCGGCTTCCTGAGTGGTACCCCCTGGATTTATATACAAGGTCCAGGACAGGATTTAACTATTTCGCATAAGAAGGCAGTTATGAGGAAAGTTTCCTTCCGGACACAAGAGAACTGTCTCCTGTCATCGTGTGGTTGATCTTCCTGAATCCGAGCGATGACAGCCATCCCTTCATTTCCGGCACTGCGTATGATCTGCCGCCGTGTGTATTGACCAGCATGTTTACGGAAAAGAGCGAGCCGTGGGCCGGCTTGGTGTGGTCGGGTTCGATATAGTGCTCCTGGATGACCAGGATTCCATTGCCGTTGAGGGCCGCACGTGCCTTTTCAAGTATTTTAAGGTTGTTGTCTGCTGAAAACGAATGCAGTACCTGGCTGATGAAGACGAGGTCATAGCCGCTGCCGATATCATCTACCAGGAAGTCGCCTTCGATGAACGAAATATTTTTGAATTTGGTCTTGCCGATTATATCTTTGGCTATCGCAATCGTCGCCGGCAGATCGAAGAGAGTAACTGAACCGATCTTTCGCGCCAGCTCTATCGAATAGGTACCCGGTCCACCGCCGAGGTCGAGGGCTTTTTTTACGCCCTTCAAATCGATGACCTTGATGACCTCTGCTGCTTTCATTACGGCGATGTTATGCATGCCCCTGATAAATGCGTCGGCATCAAAGGACTTCCTGGATGGCTGGCCCGTCTTGACGATCTCATCGAGGTTCGACCAGTTTGTCCAGAGATGGTCGGCATGGCGCAGGATATCTCCCTGGTAATAATGAGTGCCTGTAACGAGCAGGCGATTGGCAGTCGGTGAGTTGCGATAGCTGTTTTTTGATTTCTAAGAGGCCGAGGCCTGCGACGGCATCGAGCAGTATCTCCGTTGCCCTCGGATCAGTCTTGATCAGACCGGATATTTCAGGTGTGCTTTTTGGAGTCTGGAGATAGTCGAATACTCGCAGATTATTCGCCGTGAGTAAAACACGAGCCTGCCAGAAACTTCCCCATAGCTTCCGCAATTCCTTGACCTCTTCATGGATATCCATGAATTCTCTCCTTCCGGTATTTTTATTTGGGCGATATCCGATATATCTTGTCATCTCCGGATTTAGGACTGCCCCTGCCGTCGGTATTGTTCGAAAGGAAATAAAGCGCCCCGTCGGGGCCTTCAACGACATCGCGCAGCCGGCCGAATTTTCCATGGGTATAATCAGTTGCGAACCAACGTTCTATGCTCGCCACTTTATCACCGGAGATCCTTATCCTGATAAAAGCCTGGCTCTTTAGCGTAGCGACAAACAGATCTCCAGTCAGATGCGGCAGCAGATTGCCCTTATAGAACGTGATGCCGGATGGCGGTGTTGTTTCTTTCCAGACAATTATCGGATCAACGTACGCTTTCTTGCCGGGAGCTCCGACAGCTTCGGGCCATCCGTAATTACCGCCTTTGACGATTATATTGATCTCGTCATTTGCGAAAAGACCGAACTCGCCTGAAGGGCCGTGCTCCGATTCGAAGAGCTTCCGCGTCTTTGGTTGCCAGGAGATGCCTTGTGGGTTGCGGTGGCCGTATGAATAGACCGGTGAGCCCTTGAATGGATTGTCCGGTGGAACATCACCTTCCGGTGTCACACGCAGAATTTTTCCTCCAAGCGAAGCAAGATCTTGTGCCATCGCTGATTTGAAGTTCTCGCCTGTCGCGATATAAAGCATTCCGTCGGGCCCGAAGGCGATCCTCCCTCCGTCATGAAAACGTGCGCCCGGTATGTTGTCGATGATGATCTTGTCAAAAGTACCCGCATCGCTGCTATCTTTGATCCTGATGACACGATTTAAAAGTTCTCCATTTTTTTGAAAGGTATGCATGGCGTAGATGAATGGTTTGCGGGGAAATTCGGGATGAAGGGCAAGGCCCATGAGGCCCCCTTCGCCCACATGCGCGACATCAATTGCCGCATATGGGTCCGCTTTGAGTTCTCCGTTCTTTATGAGCCGTATAGCACCGGATCGCTCGCTTACGAGTGCCCTCCCATCCGGCAGGAAGACCAGAGACCATGGGATTCTGAGGTTTTCGATCCAGACTTCGACTTTTACTTTGTCGCCGTCCGGCAGAAATACATCTTCTACTTCCTGCGGTTTGTCTCCGACTGTCTGGGAACATGAAATGGAAGGCAGAAGCAGGAGAAGGGAAAAGAGAAATGTCAGCGACCGTTTCATGGTCTAAGTTTAACGGCAGATCAGGATAGATCAAAAGGCAGACGGATTATTGATGCAAGAGCAGACCTCCCTGTCTGCCCTGCAATGACGATGTATAATTTTCCGTAGGTCGCAATTCATTGCGCCGGCATGTTGTGATTGATCAGAGTCTGATGAATCTCGCCTCCAAGGGTTAATATGTAAAAGTCAGAACTTTATCTATCATTCATTTTCGTAGAGGGTGTTGTATCTACCTAAAATATTGACCGAAGAGATCGGGATGCTTTCCCAACATTTCTTCTGTAATCGACCCTGTAAGCTTTCTGTCATAGTGAGCTATTCTTTTGGAAATTATTGTCAATGGAAACCTCTCTTCGTATTGCTTCCGTGCAGAAACCATTCAGCCACAACTATCGAGATGTGCCACTACCGCGGCGTCGATCACCATTGAGAGAATCCGCTGGAAAAATCGTGTTGACACCAATATGGTTGACTGCTATACTATTAAACAGTCACCTAAGGAGTAAATCGTGAAATCAAAGCTTCTCGGAATTTCCCATATCCCCAAGTACAAACGTCTTCAAAGTTTTGCCGAACGTTATCCGTCGCTGGGCCTAGATCCCACCGCTTTAGAGGCCTATCATATGTTGCTTGGAGTCGCCAACGAAGTATCGGATGCTGTTGGCGATATTCTGGCGCGGTACGGGATTGCGGAGGGACGCTTGCTTGTGCTGGGGTTGCTCCTGGAGCATCACCCACAACCGTTGTCTCATTCGGAGTTGGCGGCATTATCAGGTGTCACCAAGGGAAATATCACCGGGTTGGTGGACGGGCTGGAGCGTGATGGCCATGTAAAACGTCAGGAAGGCGTTGCTGACCGTCGTGTGACGCCCATTGCTTTGACCCCCGGCGGCAGACGTCTTATCGAGGAAATCTTGCCGGATCATTTCAGCCGCATAGCCAGATTGATGGGGGAACTTTCCGTTTCCGAGCGTCAATCGCTCGTATCCCTGCTGGAGAAAGTGCAGGCTGCCGTTCCCGTATTTTTGGGCGAGTGACCGATAGGTATTTTTTTGTACATATAGTATGGCGATATACTGTTTAGTGCCTTATCAACGTTCTTCTCAATGCGAGGACAATCATGGATATCGATGAACCACGAATCGGAAATGATACAACTGATCGGCTTGAGGAGCCAATCAGCCCATGACAGCAACGGAACCGAATGACCTGACAGGGCAACAATCGGACAGAAATAGTTCGGAAACGATGTGCATCGCAACGACAGAGTTCTTTGCATGCACACAATAATCTTCCAGTTCACTCACAGTGTCGGTTGACCAAAGTTTCTGCTGTGAGTCGGAAGCAGACAAAGAAACCGTGAATTCAAAAATGCAATACCGATCAAAAGGAGAGCAAAATGTTTTTAAATATATTACCCAAAGTTAGATTGAATCTGCTCATTAAATTAGTGGTTGCACTCGCGCTTTTATTTTCCTTTCCGGCGATGGTGCAGGCGGAAGACTATATTAAAGAGGGCAAGAACAACTGGGATGTCTCGCTTGGCTTGGGCATCGTTGTTGCCCCTGTCTATGAGGGAAGCACGCATTATCTGGCCTCGCCGATACCTATGGTTGCAATCTGTTGGCGTGATACCGTTTCGCTCGGCATCGATGGGCTTTCACTTTATCATAAGACTGGGGATTTTCGCTATGGTGTGGGACTGACTGTTGATCCTGGC
>JBGOVD010000176.1:0-5195 GCA_041477935.1 Dissulfurispiraceae bacterium
CGTCGGCAAAAGGATAATTCCACCATACCAGTCCCGGCTTTTCCTTTCAGGATGGCGTTTAAAGCCGCTGTGTTGTGTTCTATCGCCTCCGACGGCCAGTAAGCAAAGGGCGGCTTCATGCCTATCAATTCCTTTTCGCTCCACCCCACTATCTTGCAGAAGCCCCGGTTGATATAAATATGCCTTCCCTCTGTGTCATAAACAACTATTCCGGGCAGGACAGCCTCCTCCATCGCCCTGCGGACACTGAGCTGTGTTTTGAAGGCGCCTTCGGCCTTCTTGAGGTCGCTGATGTCCGACGATACCGAGATAAGACCGGTGGTGCTGCCGTCCTCATCCCTTATCACTGAATTGGTCAGGTATGCGGCAAACTGCGTTCCGTCCTTTTTTTGCGCGCTTATCTCGCCTGCCCAGTACCCCTCAAAAAATGTTGCAGAGAGCAATTCCCCGGCGTCGGCCTTTCTGTTTTCCGGAACCATAATGGAGAAGATATGTTTCCCGACGGCCTCGTGGGTCTTCCATTGATACAGTTTCTCGGCATATGGATTCATGTAGAACACCTCTCCATTGATGCCGGCCACAATGACGGCATTACTCACCTGTTCCAGTATGGATGTCTGCAAACGGACCCTTTGACGGGATCTTCCGGCCTCTTCTATCAGATCGCAAAGCAACTCCGTACCGACGCCTCCGATGATCTCGGTATCAGCACCGACCGTCGCGGACAGACTATCTTCGGTCTCTTTTGATCCCGTAGAATTGATGATAAGGTCGATCTTCCCCGAAAGAAATTCTCTCACATCACTGCCGGTCGGAATATTGAGTTGCTTTGCGCGGACAATTCCAGACGCGTCTTCGTCCTTATCGACAATACCCTTGATAGCAATATCACCCTTGCCTGCGAGATGCTCCAGAAGGAGCGTCACGCCACTGCCGGCTCCAATAATGATAATACTTTTCATGTCCTCCCTGGACCTCCCTGAATATTTCCCGAAGGCCCTCCCGTCGGCCTCTTTACCCGGCAGCATTCTCAGCGATTCGCTTGCGGGCGTCATTTAAAGTATATGCATGATATGCCGCCCTCACAATAAGGGGGTCGATAATACCTTTTGACCGACAGCCCGATCTAAGCCATCTTGACAACAGACCGCCTTATCAATTAATGTTAGTAAGCACTTACAAACGCTATTGTTGCACGGAGGTCAAAGATGTCAGACGGTCAGCTGCCGACCCGGGAGAGGATACTCGAAACGGCCCTGCGTCTTTTTTCGGAAAAAGGCTATCTGGGAGCGACAACAAAGGAAATATCTGCAGAATCGGGCATCGCAGAGGTTACCCTGTTCAGGCATTTCCCATCAAAAGAATCTCTCTTCAAGGAGGTACTCTCGACCTATACCTTTCTGCCGACCCTGAAGGAAATATTGCCGGCGGTAGAAATAATGCCCTACGAAAAGGCCCTTGCCGAGATCGCCCGCCGCTTCATCGAAACCCTCAGACTGCGGAGAGACCTGGTCAAGATCATGCATTCCGAATGCCATCTCTATCCCGAGAAAATAAAAAGCATGCAGCATTCCTTTCTCGCCGAGATGCTGTCCACACTTGCAGATTTTTTTGCGTCGAGACGCAGGAAAGGGGACCTGAAAAGTTTCGATGAGCTCCTTGCAGCCCGCCTCTTCCTCGGCATGTTCTACCAGTATTTCATTACAAAAGAGGTAGTCGGCCTCGGGATTCTCGGTAATTACGATGACGATTCGGTCATCGACGGTTATGTTAAAATCTTTTCTCGGGGGACCAGGAAATGACTTCAATGCGAAATATTCCGGGCAGGTTCTTGCGCGCTTCGCTGCCTGCTATTCTTTTTTTACCGCTGATTCTATTTGCGTGCTCTCAACAGAAGAGCGCGCCTCCGAAGCCTGCAGTGCCGGTCACTGCGGCAACGGTCGAACAAAAAGCCGTGCCTTACGAGATACGGGCAATCGGCAATATAGTCGAATATGCGAGCGTAAATGTTCGCTCCCAGGCCGGCGGGTATCTCTCGAAGATACACTTTCAAAAAGGACAGTTCGTGAAAAAAGGCGCTATCCTGTTTACGATAGACCCGCGCTCCTATCAGGCTTCGCTTATGCAGGCTGAAGGCGCCATGGCAAAAGACCAGGCCCAGCTTGCCAATGCGCATGCGGATGAACACCGTTACGCTGAACTCGTCAAAAAGGGTTACATCTCGAAGCAGCAGTACGAGCAGTCGCAGGCTGCCGCAAATGCACTGGAGGCAGTAGTGAAGGCGGACCAGGCGGCTGTCGAATACGCAAAGGTCCAGCTCAGCTTCTGCTACATCCACGCCCCCATATCGGGACGGATGGGTGATATCCTCATCGACGAAGGCAATCTTGTCAAAGCGGCCGACGATAACAAGTTCCTGGTGACCATCAGACAGCTTCAGCCCATCTACGTCAGCTTTTCGGTACCCGAAAAAACCCTCGGTGAGATCAAAAAATACATGGCGTCCAGGCAGCTTTCGGTCGATGTGTATGCCGACAAGGGCGATACAAAGCCTGAAAAAGGCATGCTTTCTTTCGTTGATAATACTGTCGACCCCACGACCGGGACTATACGACTCAAGGGTACCTTAAAGAACGAGGCTGACCGTTTGTGGCCCGGCCAGTTTGTCAACGTCGTTCTCTCGCTCTACACACAGAGTGACGCCGTCACTATGCCTTCGCAGGCTATTCAAGCAGGACAGAACGGACAGTACGTTTACATCATAAAGGACGACCTTACCACCGAAACAAGGCCGGTCGTTGTTTCAAGGACATATGGAAACGATTCGATCATCGAAAAGGGACTCAAACCGGGAGAGAAGGTCGTAACAGATGGTCAGCTGCGTCTTGTACCGGGCGCAAAAGTGCAGATCAAGGATAGCGCCGAAACCGCAACTCAGAAAGGTTCGGAATTACCGACGCAACCGTCGAAAAAAGAAGCCGGTAAAGACAAGGAATAACCGATGGTCATTTCAGATCTTTTCATACGCCGCCCGATCATGACGACCCTCATCATGATCGCTATACTGCTTTTCGGTATCGTCGGGTATCGTCTTCTGCCGGTGAGCGACCTTCCCAATGTCGACTTTCCGTCAATCAATGTGACCGCAACCCTGCCCGGGGCAAGCCCGGAGACAATGGCCTCGGCCGTGGCCACCCCTCTTGAAAGGCAGTTTTCAACCATCGCCGGACTGGATTCAATGAGTTCGACCAATTCACAGGGCATCACTAACATAACCCTTACTTTCAGCCTGGACCGGAGCATTGACGCAGCAGCTCAGGACGTTCAGGCCATGATATCGAAGGCCGCGAAATTACTGCCCCAGAATATGCCGAGTCCGCCTTCATACCAGAAGGTGAATCCGGCAGATCAACCGGTCCTCTATCTTGCCGTAAGCTCTCCTGAGTTGCCGTTATCCAAGGTCTACGAGTATGCCGATACTTTTATCGGGCAGCGCATATCCATGATCAACGGTGTTGCACAGGTTGTAATATTCGGCTCGCAGAAATATGCGGTCAGGGCGCGGCTTGACCCAAAGGCGCTCGCTTCCCGCAGTATCGGCCTCAATGAAGTGGCCGCGGCTGTGCAGAATGCAAACGTCAATCTGCCCACCGGCACAATGGAAGGGCATCATACGGAGTACACCATCCAGGCGACCGGTCAATTGTATAACGCCGCAGCATACCGGCCCCTGATTGTGGCGTATCGCAATGGCATGCCGGTGCGACTCGATGAACTGGGGAGCGTAGTCGACAGCGTCGAGAACAACAGGATCGCAGCCTGGTACACGAACAAAAGGGGTATGGTCCTCGCTATCCTTCGCCAGCCCGGGACCAACACAATAGAGATCGTAGACTCCATAAAACAGCTTCTGCCGAAATTCAGGCAGCAGGTCCCGGGGGCCGTTGATATCAACATCCTTTACGACCGCTCCGACTCGATCCGGGATTCCGTGTCCGATGTAAAATTCACACTCTTCCTTTCAATATGCCTGGTTGTATTAGTCATTTTTCTATTTCTTCGCAACGTCTCAGCTACTATTATCCCCAGTCTTGCCCTCCCGATGTCGATCATCGGGACATTTGCCGTCATGTACGTCACCGGTTACAGTATCGATAACCTGTCTCTCATGGCCCTCGTCCTGGCTGTCGGATTCATCGTCGACGACGCTATCGTCATGCTCGAAAACATCATGAGGCATGTAGAAAACGGCGAGAGCGTAATGGAAGCGGCCTTCAGGGGATCCAGGGAGATCGGCTTCACAATCCTTTCGATGACCATTTCACTGGTTGCAGTTTTCATCCCCGTTCTTTTCATGCCCGGAATATTAGGACGACTCCTGCATGAATTCGCGATAGTTATCACCACGTCCATTCTGGTGTCCGGAATTGTCTCGCTTACGCTGACTCCCATGCTCTGCAGCCGGTTCATTCATCATGACGCCGGTCGGAAGCATAGCAGGCTCTTCGATCTCTCGGAACGTTTCTTCAACTCCATGCGAAGCGGCTATGAAAGAAGCCTCCAGGCCGTTCTGCGTCACCGTTTGCTCGTGATGCTCGGAAACGGGGCCATTTTGATAGCAACTATCGCTCTCTTCGTTTTTTATCCGAAAGGTTACGGTTTCATTCCCAACGACGACACGGGGAGGCTTCTCGCCTTCACGGAAGCCCAGCAGGGGATATCCTTCGATTCTATGAAGGCGCACCAGGAAAGGCTCGCCGATATCGTCAGGAAGGACCCAAATGTGTCAGACTTCATGTCCGGCATAGGACCCAGCGGAATTTCGACCACCGGAAACGTAGGAAGGATTTTCATGCGGCTTAAAGACCGGTCCGAGCGCAAGCTGAGCGCCGATGAGATAATAAAGGAGCTTACACCCAAGCTCTCGGGCGAGCCCGGCATGAAGGTCTTTATCCAGAATCCCCCGCTAATCACTATCGGGGGCCGTCTGACGAAGAGTCCCTACCAATTCACGCTCCAGAGCACGGATACGGACGAGCTTTACAAAAACGCAGCCCTCTTCGAGCAGAAGATGGCCGCGCTGCCAATGCTTACCGATGTCACGAGCGATCTGCAGATCAAGAGCCCTCAGGTAAATGTAGTCATTGACAGGGACAAGGCATCTTCCCACGGAGTTACCGCCCAGCAGGTGGAAG
>JBGOVD010000334.1:0-3331 GCA_041477935.1 Dissulfurispiraceae bacterium
AAAGCAGTGAAGGTGACGCCCAGAAGCAACGGCAACAGGATGATTATACGCTTTAATATATATATCTTAATGGTTGTGACTCCTTTGTGATAATAATAACCCCTGCTGCCTCCCCTTACCTCAAGTGGAGGCAGCAATTCCCCTCTCTTAATGTAAGAGAGGGCCAGGGGGAGTTATTTTTACATCCATCCCCTTGTCCATATTGTATATCGGGTAGACCTTGAACCCCGTCACCCACGGCTGCCTTATTATATAATCCGTCTTATGCCAGAAGAAAACCCACGGTGCGTCGCTTATGATTATCTCTTCCGCCTTCTGATAAAAACGGTCGCGCTGCTGTTGATCCACCGAATGCTGCCCTTCCTCGATCAGGCGGTCGACTTCCCTGTTGACGTACCTGGTTCGATTTCCCGCCGGACCAAGATTTGCTGAGTGGAACAATGGGAAGAGAAAATTCTCGGCATCCGGGTAATCGGCCCACCAGCTCAGCCAGAACATATCGGGCTCGCCCCTGTTGATGGCCGATTTATAGGCGCTCCATTCAAGCTGCCTGATGACTACAGTCAGGCCCGCATCGGCCAGATAGCCCTGGATAATCTCCGCAAGATCGACCGCTTCCTGGTCCGCCGCAACATACAACTTCAGCCTCGTCCCGGCAAGACCGTGCTCTTTGATGATCTGCTTTGCCATAGCCGGATTGTAACTATTCGCACTCTCGCTTTTGACCAGACTCCAGTTGCGGAGAAGGTCGGGCACCGGGCCATCAGCGAGCCTGCCCCTGCTCTCATAGAATGTCTCCAGGATCTTCTTGCGGTCGATGGCAAGCCCTATCGCCTTCCTTAATTGCGGGTCATCCAGTGGAGACCTCGAAGTATTCAGGCCGAGATAGTATGTGTTCAGGCCCTGCATGGACTCGATGTACGGTCTCCATTTGGCATCGTTTTTCAGTTTCCGGTAAGCCGATGCAGGTATCTGCAGGATATCGATATTCCCCAGCTCGAATTCGGTAAGAGCCGTCAGGTCTTCCGGTATAATCCTGAAAACAATGCCCTTCAACTGAGCAGCGTCGCCGGAGTATCTGTCATTACGCTTCAATGCCACCTGTTGATTAGGCATCCAGCTATCAAGGACATAGGGGCCGGTCCCCAATGGATAAGAAGCAAAGTCCGCGCCTCTGGTCTCTGCTATCTCCAGAGGGACAACATACGCAGGGGTCATCGTCAGCATCTTGAGAAAGGGCGAAAAAGGCAGTGCAAGATTTATCTCGAATTCGTAAGGATCGATGACCCTGAAGCCATCTACGCCGCCTGTCTTGCCTTCCCTGAAGGACTTTGCGCCGGCCACGATATCGAAGATCCAGGCATTGGGAGATTTGGTAGCAGGCTTAAGTATGCGCTCAAAGGAATATTTGATGTCCTGCGCAGTCACTTCACGTCCGGTAGAAAATAAAAAACCTTTTTTCAGGTAGAAGCGGTAGGTCCTGCCGTCTTTTGATACCTCCCAGCGCTCCGCGATATCTGGGACGACATTGAGACTGGCATCCAGCTTCACCAGGCCGTTGAACAGCTTTGCCGCAATAACGGACGCCTGCACGTCTGTGATAAGCGCAGGATCGAGAGTTGTGGGGTTCGAATTCAACCGGTAATACAGATAATCGTCAAAGCGGTTCCGGGCGCTGCATGAAACGAGGACAAAGAAAAGAAAACAACAGAGAATGCGAAAAAACAGGACGGTCAATCGAGGCATTTCACGATATAGACCTCGGCTATGCATTCTTTTCCGAACCGGATTTTCCTCGACTTGCCGCATTCCTCGGTAAACCCGGCCTTTTTAAAAACATTCAATGAGACCATGTTGGCGGTAAAAATGCAGGCATCCAGCATCTTGAAGCCATGCTCATGCGCCCATTCGATGGAGTATTCGAGCATCCTGGATCCGATACCCAATCCGCGGTACGCCTCCCTTATGTGCAATCCAATATGGGCTGCATTCGATGACTCCGACCTCCTGCCCTCGTCGGCCTGCAGTGCGGCGAGGGTGCCGATAACTTCACTACCTTCAGTTGCAACCAGCAGCAGGTTCTTCTCGGTGTTCAGCGAGGTCAAATAAGTTCTCTCCGACTGCACACTGTTGCCTACTTGCTCGGTCAATACGTAGCTGCGCTCAGGCGCCGGTGATTTGAGCGTTTTTATGATCCCGGTAGAATCATCGGGAGAAGCCGGCCGGAGAGTGATCTCCATGCCATTCCCGGCTGAGAATTTCCGGATAGTCTCCATAACGCCCTCCTGAGGTATGTCTTGTATTAATTATATATCAAAACTTCGCTATACTGACGAAATCTTTATCATGTTCACAGGGCCAACCCGTATCCGACCAGTGCCTCCCTGGTCGACTCGTACCCCTTGTGATGCAGTCCATGGAAGCCAAGACCCTTGGCAACGTCTACAAACATTGCACGGTCATCGATATAAAGCACCTCTGACGGCGATGCATCGCACAGGTCGAGGGCGATCCGGAAGATGTCCTCGTCCGGCTTCCTTATATGCACAAAGCAGGAGGCGACGAAGAAATCTAAAAAGTTCCTGAGCCCGAACTTCTTTATCCGATGCTGGGTAAGCTCCCTGCCTTCATTGCTGACAGCGGCCGTCCTTATCTTATAGCGCCCCTTTACTGCACATATGAGATCCAGCATTTCCGGAAAAGGCTTGGACTGGGCGAACATGAATTCCTTGAATTCCTCCCTCGTGAATGATCGCTTCTCATAGAATACAACCCGGTCCAGATAGGTATCGAGGCTTATCTTACCTTGCTCGTACGTGTCGAATGTCAGGTGGTGACGCTCGTTCATTTCATCGTGGTCCAGGTTGTATATTTCAGCTGCCCGCCTCCGCATTGAGCGGTCCCACCCGTTGGTTAGCAGGACCCCTCCCACATCGAGAAACATTGTCGTGATGGTTGAACCGCTGTCGAGCCTGCTGTCTATTTTGCACTCCATTTCAGCTCCCTCCCTCTTCTTTCTTCACCGCATGACCGCCGAACTCGTTTCTGAGGGCGGCAATGAGCTTGTCCGAAAAAGAGTCCTCTTCCCTGGAACGAAATCGCTCGAAAAGTGACAGGGCGAGAACCGGAGCAGACACAGATGATTCGATCGCCTGCAGGATGGTCCATCTTCCTTCACCGGAATCTTCCACATAGCCCTTGATCTTTGTAAGGTCGGGGTCCTTTGCGAAGGCATCTTCCGCAAGTTCGAGAAGCCACGACCGCACGACACTTCCCTGGTTCCACAAATGGGCGACCTTCGAAAATTCCAGACTCTCCGAATAAGGCGAAG
>JBGOVD010000369.1:0-2896 GCA_041477935.1 Dissulfurispiraceae bacterium
GAAAAAGAAGATGCCGCAGGCGTATGGCGATCTCATGAAGATATACCAGAAACTCGAAAAGCATTACAGGGACATGCTCGATATCGAGTTTACCGTTCAGGAAGGCAATCTCTATATGCTCCAGGTCAGGGTCGGCAAAAGGACTGCTGCTGCCGCCCTCACGATTGCCGTCGATATGGTGAAGGAGAAATTGATCGATAAAAAAACAGCAATTCTAAGGATCGATCCCGCACAAATAGATCAGTTGCTACACCCCATGATAGATCCCAAAGCCGCGGTAAAAGTAGTTTGCAAAGGATTGCCTGCCTCACCGGGAGCAGCTGTGGGCAGGGTTGTATTCAACGCAGAGGCCGCGGAAAAGGCCGCTTTGAACGGAGAAAAGGTGATCCTTGTGAGGACCGAAACCTCTCCCGAAGATATCGGCGGTATGTTTGCAGCCCAGGGAATCCTCACTGCTCGCGGCGGCATGACTTCCCATGCTGCTGTCGTCGGAAGGGGAATGGGAAAATGCTGCGTGGTAGGCTGCGGGGCCATCGATATTCATGAACGGGAAAAGTACTTCACTATCAACGATGAGCTCGTCGTAAAGGAAGGCGACTATATAACGCTGAACGGAACGACCGGAGAAGTGATGATCGGTCAGGTACCGCTTGTCACCCCGATGCTCACGGGTGATTTCAAGACAATAATGAAATGGGCGGACGAGGCGAGAAAATTGGGTGTGCGTGCTAATGCCGATACACCTAAGGATGCCCGCGTCGCCTATGAATTCGGCGCTGAAGGCATCGGCCTTTGCAGGACCGAACATATGTTTTTTGAGTCCGACAGGATCAGGGCGGTCCGTGAGATGATTCTCTCCGACACGCGCAAGGAAAGGGAAAAAGCCCTGGCAAAAATACTCCCCATGCAGAAAAAGGATTTTATCGGCATCTTTACCGAAATGAAGGGATATCCGGTCACGATCAGACTGCTCGATCCACCGCTTCACGAGTTCCTGCCCCATACTGAGCAGGAATTTCAGGAACTCGCATCCGACATGGGCGTCTCAGTTGAAAAGCTGAGGGCCAAGAACAAATTCCTTCATGAGTTCAACCCGATGCTCGGTCATAGAGGCTGCCGCCTCGGTGTTTCTTACCCCGAGATTTATGAGATGCAGGTAAGGGCGATAATGGAAGCCGCTTGTGAGCTTGCAGCGAAGAAGGTCAAAGTCGTCCCTGAAATCATGATCCCGCTTGTCGGACATGTAAATGAGCTGAGGGTCATGAGGGAACTTACGATAAAGGTCGCCGAGGAAGTGAGGTCGCGCTTCAAGACAAAGGTTGATTATAAAGTCGGCACCATGATTGAACTTCCGCGCGCGTGCATAACCTCTGATGAGATTGCAACCCAGGCCGATTTTTACTCATTCGGCACAAATGACCTGACACAGACGACTTACGGACTTTCCAGAGATGATGCGGGCAGATTCCTTCCGTTTTACATCGATTCAAAAATCATCGCCGATGACCCCTTTGTATCTATAGATCGGGAGGGAGTGGGTGCGTTGATGAAAATTGCCGTCGAGAAGGGAAGGGCGGTGAAGAAGAACCTCAAGCTCGGCATATGCGGAGAGCATGGCGGCGATCCGTCTTCGGTCGAATTCTGTCACAGCATCGGCCTCGACTATGTAAGCTGCTCTCCGTTTCGTCTCCCTGTAGCCCGTTTGGCAGCTGCACAGGCTGCTTTGAGGAAAACTAAATAGCTGTAAATATTAATAGATGAAGTCGGGCCGGAGCATTCTCCGGCCTTTTTTTTAAGTAACTGGATGCTGTTATACTTATAAAGTCATGGCTATCGTTACTGCAAATAAACTTGTCAAAGATTACGGAACTTTCAGGGCTGTCGATTCGATTGATTTCGAAATTGCTGATGGAGAGTTTTTCGGTTTCCTTGGACCGAATGGCGCGGGAAAGACTACTGTAATGCGCGTAGTCTATTGCTTCATGCCGCCGACCTCGGGAGATGTCAGAATTTTCGGCATGAACGTTATCGAGAGCCCCAGCCTTATTAAGGCGAGAATAGGCGTAATGCCGCAGGAGAACAATCTCGACCCCGACCTCTCCGTCCTCGAAAACCTTATCGTCTATGCAAGATATTTCGACATTCCGAAAAAAGATTCTCTTCCCCGCGCGCAAGAGCTTCTCGGATTTGTCGACCTGCAGGAAAAGGCGGGGGTGAAAATCGATCATCTTTCAGGCGGCATGAAGCACCGGCTTTTGCTCGCGCGGTCTCTGATCAACAATCCTGAACTGCTCATTCTCGATGAGCCTACAACAGGTCTCGACCCCCGCAGCAGGCATTCCGTATGGGATAAGCTCAACCAGCTTAAGGCAAAAGGCACGACACTTGTACTGACGACACACTATATGGAAGAGGCTGAAAAACTATGCGACCGTGTCGCGATCATGGACTTGGGCAAGATCGTGGCAATTGACACACCCACAAACCTGATAGCGATGCATGGTGGAAATCTCGAAGACGTCTACCTTAAGCTCACCGGCCGAAGACTCGTGGGGGAGGCTCTTTGAAAATTAAACGCGCATTGCGGGTCTGGCAGCGGCATCTTACCGTTTATACGAAGCTTTACAAATCGAGCTTCGCCCTGAACTTCGCAGAGCCGATTCTCTATCTTACGGCGATGGGTTTAGGGTTGGGCGCTTTTGTGACGCAAATAAACGGCATGCCCTATATCAACTTTATCGCCCCCGGCATTATCGCCTCTTCTTCGATGTTCGCAGTGATCTATGAATGCACCTACGGCACCTATGTAAGGATAGTGTTTCAGAAAACCTTTGACGCCATCCTGGCGACACCTGTAAATATCGACGATCTCATAGCCGGCGAGATGATATGGGGC
>JBGOVD010000130.1:0-6182 GCA_041477935.1 Dissulfurispiraceae bacterium
CTTATGCAGCGATGCACAGATGGGTCGATGAAAAGGGGCGGGTCTGGATAACCGATTACCCCAGCCCCAAGACAACTAAGAAGCATAAGCAAGACGCCAATGCCTCCGATTCTACGCAGGCATCCGATCCTTCTGCCGTCAAACCGGCTCCCGATCAGGAAGATAAGAAACAGGACATTCCCGGGCTCTCCGTCCTTCCCGAGGATATGCGCAAGCATGTAACGGACCTTATGCAGAGCAGCGGATCGTCTCTTATGTCCGGCTCTTCACTTGCCATGATATCGGGTTTCATGGTTTTTTTCGGGATTGCATTCTATATTTATATCTCCCTTTGCCTCTATCTGATTGCCAGAAAAGTCGGCGTTACAGATGCATGGACAGCCTGGATCCCGATCGTAAACCTTTGGCCCTTTGTCGAGGCTGCGGGAAAGCCCTGGTGGTGGACGGCGATTATAGTGGGCCTGTTCCTCTCATCAGTTATTCCGATAGCGGGGATTGTTTTAGGCCTGCTTGATCTCGGTGTTGTGATCTATCTATGGATGTGCATCAGCGAGAATGTGGGGAAAAACAGATGGCTCGGCCTCCTGATGCTCGTCCCTATCGTAAACCTTTTTTATCCTGCTGTTCTGGCTTTTTCAAAAATAGAGCCTCTTCCGGATATTGATTCTTCTTCTACAGGCGTTACTTCAGGCCACAGTTGATCTTAATTTTGGGTTTGGTTTGAAGTTTTCGCGATTGCTGCGTTAAACTTACGGACTATGGATTCTGCCGAAGCAAGTAATGCATACAGCGTAAAGGTTCCTGTATTCGAGGGGCCTCTCGACCTTCTGCTCCATCTGATCAAGGAAAACAAGCTCGATATCTACGACATCCCGATATCGGTTATAACGAAGCAATATCTCGAATATCTTGAGCTGATGGAGGAACTCAATCTCGATATCGCCTCGGAATTCCTGGTGACTGCAGCAACCCTTATTTTTATCAAGTCCCGCATGCTTCTGCCTCAGGACGAGGCTGTCGAAAGCGGGGAGCAGGAAGACCCCAGGGCCGGCCTCGTGAAGCGGTTGCTGGAATACCAGGCCTTCAAGGAAGCATCCGGTGAACTCAGGAAGCGTGAAGAAGTCTGGATGAATGTCTTTTTAAGAGCACCCCTTGAAATAGATAAATCCGCCATTGAACCCGAGCCGTCTCTGTTCGAAGTCAATCTCTTCGATCTTGTAGGCGCTCTGAACAAAATTCTCAGCAAGGCCCCGCCTGAAGAAGTGCGTATAACCAAAGAAACGCTTACGGTTAAAGACCGCATCTCCGTCATCCTCGATAGACTGGAGCGTGAAGAAACTGTAAAGTTCGACCTGCTGTTTGAGCAGGACCATAAACGGGTCCAGATTATCGTCACATTTCTTGCGCTCCTGGAAATACTCCGTCTCGGTTTGGGGAGGGTATATCAGGACAGCCAGTTCGGAACTATCTGGATCATGAGGCATGCCGAGAAGGCTGAAGATACTCCACCAGTGTCTGAAGAAAATACGACCGCTTCCTGAATCCCTAACCGCCAGCATTGGCGGTAATTACGGAATTATGGCGTATTTGATGCCTTCGCCCCGCGAAAGTCTTTCGAAGGGCTCGCGGATATTTTCGAGAGAATACCTTCCGCTGATAAGGGGTTTGACCTTTATCGCGCCGCTGCTCAGCAGTTTATATGATTCCTTTACATCCGCAGGCGTAAAATGGAATACGCCCTTGAGGGTTATCTCATCGTAGTGGATGCGATAGGTGTCATATGTAACCACTGTGCCTTGTTTGCATCCTCCGAACAGAATGACCGTGCCGCCCCTCCGCACATAATTAATGGAGTTTTCCCAGACCTCTACCTGGCCGGTGCATTCGAACACATAGTCGAACCCCATACCTCCTGTCGCCGTTTCGATGTTGTCAACAAGCAGAGAAGGCAGGGTAATGAGGTCCGCACCCAGATGCCTCGCTATTTCCAGCCTGGCGCTTTCAAGGCCCGTTATCATCACTCTGGCGCCTTTCAGCTTCGCAAGAAGAAGGTGAAGGAGGCCGATGGGGCCGGTGCCGATGATCAGGACTGAGTCGCCCTTTTTTATGTCGAGTCCTCTCATACCATGAACTACGCACGCGAGGGGCTCGAGAAATGCCGCCTCTTCGAATGAAAGGCACGGCGGCTTCAGGTATACATTCTGTTTTAAAATATGCCGCGGGATGACGATATGTTCGGCAAAGGCCCCGAGGATCTTGGTGTTCATAATATTTTCGCACAAATTATAGAGCTTCTTCGCGCAGTACCGGCAAACACGGCACGGGGCGGTATGCACCGACATCACTTCATCGCCCGGCTTGAACCCTCTTACACCTTTGCCTGTCTCCTCGATGACACCCGAGAATTCATGTCCGAAAAGGCCGGGCATGGGGATTAAGGGGTGTCCGCGAAGAAAGGCCTTCAGATCGGTACCGCAGGTGAGGGCGGCCTTTATTCGGACGAGGACTTCGCCGGCTGCCGGTTTTGGAGCCGGGACCGCTTTTATTTCGACAGTTCCGGGCTGAGTAAGATATACAGCTTTCAAAGGTTGACCTCTATCCTCCCGCCGAGAATCTGGCCTGCAACCGCAGCCAGGATGAAAATGGGAATATAGCGATAATCCGTATGAGAGAGGAGACGGGCTGCGATTATAAGCGGTATCGACAGATGTACATACAGAAACCACCTGGCCGAGAATTTCCGGGATTTGTTCCTCAGATAACCGAAGGGGATATTAATGATGAAGGCGAGCAGCGCTATCAGGATAACGGTTACCATAAGTTTCAATTATAAAAGAAGGGATTCGGTCAGCGCAATCGCACCAATACTACAGGATTATTCCGGTGTGATCGTTCCGGTCAGCCGTCGCAGTTCTCGCAGACCCCCATGATTTCGAGACAGTGGCGGACGCCCTTGAAATTTTCCTGTTTGCAGAGGCTCTCCTGAAGGCGTTCAAGGGGCTTCGAGTAAAATTCGATCACCCTCCCGCAGACGGTGCAGATCATGTGGTCGTGATGAGAGTTCTTCGAGACCTTCTCGTAATGCGCATGCTTGTCTGTCCTCTCTACCTCTGCGATAAGTCCGCCTTCGACGAGCAGAGGGATGGTGCGGTAGATGGAGGCCCGGGAGACCTTCGACCCCTTTGACCTCAACTGCACAAAGAGTTCGTCGGTAGCAAAATGCCCCTGGCAGCAAAGGATCTCGCTGACTATTTCGTCCCGCTCCCTTGTGAGCTTGAGACCCTTCTTCGATATGAATGCGTCGAATTCCTGTTTTTCCATCACAGACTCACATTAAAGTATCTTAACAACCAGCTGAGCAGACCGCCGTAGAGAAAGGCCGCCGGAAAGACGATCCCTACTATCCAGAGCGTAGTCTTTAGACCGCGTTCCTTGACGATCATGAAGAAGCTGGCCATACACGGAAGAAACAGCGTTATCGTCACAAGGCTCACCACTGACTGAACAGCTGTAAGCTCTCCATGCTGGGCCATCTCAAAAAGGCCCGCCGCGCCGTAATCCCTTCTGAGAAAGCCCAGGATAAATGAAGCCGTGGTTTTGGGCGGCAGGTGAAGAAGGTTTACGACAATGGGCGAAGCTGCTTTCTCCAGCATGGCGAGCAGATTGAGTTTGTGCAGCATGAAAAGGATGAAGGTACCGAGAATGAAAAGCGGCACGGCCTCTTTCAGATACCATTCAACGCGGCCGACGGTTTTCACGACGATGTTCATCAGATTGGGCATCCGTATCGGGGGAATCTCCAGGAAGAATTCGGTCCTCTCTCCGGAAACGAGTTTTGATGCCAGGAATCCTGAAACGAAAAGCACGATAAAGATGCTCGATGTCCAGACGATCGCAGCCTTGATCGACAGCGAGCCCAGTATGCCAAGGATTACTCCGAGCTGCGCTGAGCATGGAATGGCAAGGGCAAGCAAGAATGTTGTAATGATCCTGTCCCTCTTCGTTTCGAGGATCCTCGATGTCATTACCGCCATGGTACCGCACCCCAGTCCGAGCACCATGGGAAGTACAGCCTTGCCGTTCAGTCCGATCATGTTGAAGACCTTGTTGCTCATGATCGCGAGCCTCGGAAGGTAACCGCTGTCCTCGAGGATTGCGAACGCGATGAAGAACGTGACCGTGATGGGCAGGATTATAGCTATCGCATAGGTCAGGGCAACCGTAACGAGTCCGTACTCCCCGACCAGCAGTTCCTGTATGATCGGCACCGGTATCAATGTCTCGACCACCTTCGTCGCCATAGGGTTTATGTAGTTTCCGAATATGACATTCTGGACGAAATCGACCAGCATACCGGCGCCCAGAACACCGACAAATTCATATAGTCCGTAAAGCACCACTACCAGCACAGGGATACCATAAACAGGGTGCATGCTCGCATTGCCTATGAAATTCAATAGCGCCCCTCCCGACGGGGCCGTCTTTTTAACGACCTTCAGCGCGATTTCCTCGGAGACCTCGATGCGTTTCTTGTTGATGAGATACGCAGGAGATTCCTTTGCCTTGAGGAGGCATTCATGCCTGAGATGTTCTATCTCCGCCAGATCGCGGCTGCGCACATTTGCATGAAGCCAATCTTTCAGGCTTTCGTCTTCCGATAATATCATGACAGCAATGGAGCGCTTCGACAGGCCTGTCTGCGGCAGCAGGCGCGAAATCTTCGAGATATATTCTTCGATAAGGGGACCGTAGCTGAGACGAACTGAAGCCCGCTGAGGCGAGAGCATCGCTTCCCTTAGTTCCTTGATGCCTTTCTTCTGGGGGGCGATGGTCGATACTATATCTATTCCGAGCAGGCCTTTAAGAATATCGACATCGATGGTGATACCTTTATCCATCGCCTCGTCTATCATGTTGAGAGCGAGGGTCATGGGAATACCCATCTCCGCAATTTGCAGGGTAATAAGCAATGTTCGCTTCAGGTTCTTGGCATCCCCGACCTGAACAACGGCTGACGGGCATTCCGAAAGCAGAATGTCGCGGGTCACCTTTTCATCTTCACTCATCGGGATAAGGCTGTTAACGCCAGGTGTGTCGATCAGGACAAGCCTCTTGCCTTCCAGGGATATATTGCCGCTCGTCACCTCCACAGTTGTCCCGGGATAGTTCGAGACGGTGACATATTTCCCGGTGAGCAGTCCGAAGATAACGCTCTTACCCACATTTGGATTACCGACCAGGGTGATCTTGTCGAGCGCCGTTTTTTGCTGCTTTGATCCGTGCTTCTGCTTGCAGGTTTCCAGGATGTCCCCCTAACAAATACATGGATGAAATGAAACTGAGACTCTGTCTCAATTATATGGAGGGCATGGATGGTTTGTCAAGCGGGCGGGTACGGAGAAAGATAGACTTTGAAATCAGTAGGGGCTTGATTAATCAAACCCCTACCGGCAAATAGCCTGGTAGAGCTTGTCCAGGACGGAGTCCGGTACTATCTGCTTATCATAAAGATAGTAGATCGACGATTCACTATATAATGTTTTCCCGCTATCGTCCTGTAACTGCGCCGTACGTCCTTTACAGTTGAACTCAACCTGGTAGGATATTTCTCCTTTGTCGCCTGCTGACTTGATCCACATTTTCGGGTAATTCCTGTCTTTCAATGGAAGATCTATGCCGATAATCGACTTTGCCTTTAAATAGACGGTGCTTTCTTTGTCGTAATACCAGCCAACCCCGCTTTGCGAGGAGGCAAATAATATCCAGTTTGAAGCAGAGGCCAGAGAAGGCAGCAGGACCAGAAAGGCGACGAACTTGAATAGCATGCTCTTGTATTTCATAAATAACCTCCGCTTTCAGAAAGGAATTATTGTCAGCAATAGTTTATCCTATTTTCTCTTAATTATATAGATGTAACCACATTATGCCGGATTATTTCGCTCCACCCTTGATCACATATCAAAATATGTGCTTCAATATACAGTCAAAAGATGAAATCATCTATAATGAATATCATGCTGCGTCATAAATTGATATCCCCAATCTATATCGTTATTTTGGGACTTTTCTTCTGTCTTGGCGCTTCTGTCTCCTGGGCACAGGAGACGGCTCCCACGCCCGTCAAGGTCCGTGCTGCCAGGCACCAGGATTCCGTCCGGGTAGTTTTGACCACCGAGGACTTC
>JBGOVD010000134.1:0-6035 GCA_041477935.1 Dissulfurispiraceae bacterium
CAGAACGCCTGTCGCAGAATTTTTGCCGTATTTTGCTACGGGGCAGATCATGTGGCTTTTTATTTCGGGGCAGATCAGTGATTCGTGTTCAACATTCATACAGCATCAATCCATAATAAAGCAGATTTCGGTTCCGCTGTCCGTTTATATTATGAGGAGTCTCTGGAACAATCTGATTTTGTTGTTACATAATCTTATCATCGTCGCTGCAATTCTTTTGTTCACCAGGCGCGGTTTTTCATGGGAAATCATTTATGCGCTCCCGGCGCTTGTTCTTATTATCACGCTGCTTTTCCTGGTGTCAATAACCCTCGGCATAGTCTGCACCAGATTCAGGGACATTATTCAGGTGGTTGGAGTGTCTTTGCAGTTGCTTTATTTCCTGACGCCTATTTTATGGAAAAAATCAGTGCTGCCCGTCGAGTATTCATGGATCACAGAAATTAATCCCTTTTCCAACATGATTGAGATTATTCGCGCTCCATTCCTCGGACACGCACCTGCCGCGATGCTCTGGGTCCACCTTTTAGCGTACATTGCTGGAGCAACCGTCATCGCACTATTTTTTATTAGAAATTATCGGCATCGTGTTGCATACTGGCTCTAGATAAAATATGGCATCGATCACGGCAACGGATTTAGCCATAGAGTACCCGATTTTTGATTCTGCGAGCAGGTCCATGAAGAAAACAATCGCTCGTGCCGCAACCGGCGGCAGGATAGCCGGTGACTCCCGCGGGTTGAGCGTGCGCGCGATTGACGGCATTTCGTTTTCGATAGATGCAGGTGAAAGAATAGGGCTGATGGGCCATAATGGGGCCGGCAAATCAACCCTGCTAAGGGCACTGGCGGGTGTTTACACGCCGACATCAGGCAGCTTGATAGTAGAGGGATCTGTCGCTTCTCTGATCGATCTGTCCCTGGGCATGGATGATGAATTCTCCGGATATGAGAATATTTTCATGCGCTCTGTCTTTATGGGAATACCGAAGACCGTTGTAAAAAACAAAATCGATGAGATCATCGAATTTTCAGGTCTTGGCGACTATATAAGAATGCCTATGCGTACATACTCTTCCGGCATGCGTTTGCGACTAGCCTTCTCAGTTTGCACCGCCTTCCCGTCTGATATTGTCCTTATGGATGAATGGCTCTCCGTCGGAGATGTCGACTTCAAAAAAATAGCTGAAGACAGGCTTAGTGCGTTCATCAATAAATCTTCAATCTTGGTTTTGGCTTCGCACTCTATTAAGCAGGTAGAAAAGATCTGTACACGGGTCATGTTCATGGAATCGGGCAGCATATCACAGATATCAACTCTATGACGCCTGAAGCAAGACTTAACCTCCATATTGCGGAACCGGGGCAGGCAGAGCTCATGGTCGACCTGTCTCTTTTGAAGGGAGCTGTTGAATGGAAATAATAGGAATTAAGCCGAAAAGCAGCATTGTCGTCTATACCGCAATATTCGGCTGTTATGATGATCTATGGATGATGACGCAGCCTATTGCTGATTGTGACTTTGTATGCTTTACCGATGACCTTAATTTGAAATCGGATTCGGTCGATATCCGCTATAACAGAAGCCTCTTTATCGATCCTGCCAGGGATGCGAAATATTATAAAGTATTTCCACACAGATTTTTCCCCGAGTACCAATACTCGATCTGGATCGATGGTTCGATAACGGTAAAATCGCATGATATTCAGGAATTGGTGGATAAATGCCTCAAACAGTCTGATTGGGCCGTTTTCCCTCACCCGGAAAGAGATTGCATATACGAAGAAATGGAGGCTTGCGCCGAGTTAAAAAAGGATGATTTTTCAGTTATGGAAATTCAGACGAGACAATATCGGGACAACGGATATCCGCCTCATAACGGCCTCGTTGAAAATAGCGTATTGATAAGAAGACATAACAGACCCGAAGTCGTGAAAATTTGCGAAGCCTGGTGGGCAGAGATAGAAAAATACAGCAGGCGGGACCAGTTAAGCTTCAATTATGTCGTCTGGAAGAATAATTACCAGTATGCATTGCTGGATGGATCTGTCGACAGAAATCTGTTTTTTGAACATAATCGCCACTTACGGCAGAACAGCATTGCCGTTCATTACGGCACTGCATCAGAGCTGGCGAAGCTGAATGACCGGAAGAGCACACTGGAAAGCGCGGTTGTTCTGCTCGAGGGGCATATTGAGACCTTGAAGCGGCAGATGGACGATTTGGTGAATTCGCTGTCATGGAGGGTGACTCGCCCGCTTCGATCCGTTTCGAGGCTGTTTCATGCAATGGCGGCCGCGGGATCAGTTGAATTGAGAATTATCTATAAAAATCTGCCTTTGTCCGAGCACTCCCGCCAACGACTTAAAGCGTATGTTTTTTCGGCTTGTGAGCCGCTAATTCGTCATACACAGCCTTATCGGGCATGGGCTTCATTTAAGCAGATGGAAGCACCTCGTACGCCGATTAATAAGAGAGTCGGGGGCTCAGAAACCGATTCGGACAGCCATAAAGTTCGCTCGACAGCCCTCTCCAAGTCGATCGACTTTGTAGAGTTCGGCAAAGTAGAACTCCCATCCCCTTCATCCATCCGCCTGATTGCATTCTACTTGCCTCAATTTCATCCTATCCCCGAAAATGATGCCTGGTGGGGGAAAGGCTTTACGGAATGGTCTAATGTTGTCTCTGCGCTGCCCCAATTTGAGGGCCATTATCAACCTCACCTGCCGGCCGACTTGGGATTCTATGATCTCCGAATTCCCGACGTTCAGAGGCAGCAGGTAGATTTGGCCAAAGCTTACGGGATAGAGGGCTTTTGCTTTTACTTCTATTGGTTTGGAGGAAAAACATTGCTGGAGCATCCGATCCGGCAGTATTTGAAACACCCTGAATTCGATTTGCCCTTCTGCCTTTGCTGGGCCAATGAAAACTGGAGTCGCAGATGGGACGGACTGGACAGGGATATTCTCATAGCACAGGGTTATTCGAAGGAAGACGATCTTGCGTTTATCGAGTATATAGCGGAATATCTACGCGATCCCAGATATATCCGGGTTATGGGCAGGCCTCTTCTGGTAGTTTACCGGCCGGGCTTATTGCCCGATCCGCGCAAGACGGCAAAGTGCTGGCGTGACTGGTGCCGCAACCATGGAATTGGTGAAATCTACTTAGCATATACTCAGTCATTCGAGATTGTTGATCCCGCCGAATACAACTTCGACGCCGCGATTGAATTCCCTCCCAACAACAGCGATCCTCCTGTCATAACTGATCAAGTCAGTCTCCATAACCCTTATTTCTCAGGCATTGTATGCGACTGGAGAGTTTTTATCGAGCGCAGCCGAAACTACGACAAGCCTCTGTACACCCTATTCCGCGGTGTAAATCCGTCCTGGGACAATGAAGCGAGACGCACCGGCCGCGGCACGGTTTTTGTGAACTCATCTCCGACCGGGTACAAGGAGTGGTTACGCAACGCCTGTCTCGATACCGCTGCGCGGTTTGAAGACCATGATAACCGGCTGGTATTCATAAACGCATGGAATGAGTGGGCTGAAGGAGCTCATCTGGAGCCGGATCGACGCTTCGGCTGCGCGTATCTACATGCTACTGCGACCGCATTGCGCGAGACACATGACGAATTGCAGGTGGCTGCGTTCATCGACGGCGTCAACGCCGGGTTTGTGCGCAAATCAAGTGTAGCCGTGCATCTGCATCTATTCTACGAAGATCTCACCGACGACATCTTCTGTGGTTACCTCGATGAAAAACGGGGTGACTTTGACATGTATGTCTCTGTTGGGAACGATGTCTCTCTTTCGACTCTGGAGTCTGTTGCTGGAAGGGCAGGAAACGTATTCTTCCTGCGAACGGAGAACAGGGGACGTGATATCAGGCCGTTTATTATCGTACTGGAGGAATTACTCAGACGCGGATACGAATTTGCTTGCAAGATTCACTCTAAGAAAAGCCCTCACCGGGTCGATGGACATGTATGGCGGCACACCCTCATCGCGGCGTTGCTTAATGGCGGCGACGCTGTAAGGCAGGCAGTGACCATCTTCCGTGAAAACCCGGACGTTGGGATGCTCGTGCCTGAAGGATCCATGACGGATCTGGCGGCTTACAAAATCCATGCTGGAAATATCCGGTGGCTGGACGTTCTATTAAAGCGTCTGGCATGCGAAAGCTTAGTGGGAAACTATGCCGCCTCGTTTCCGGCCGGATCTATGTACTGGTTCCGGGTCGAGGCCCTCAGTGATCTCGCTGATATTGTAGATGTGAACGATGAATTTGAGCCTGAAATTGGGCAGCTTGACGGCACCCTGGCACATGCCATCGAGCGCGTTATCGGTCTGGTCCCTGCAAGACGTGGATATCGCATTATGGAGATATGCGTTGATGCAAGGCGAAGAAGACTTCTTGGGCGGCGACAACCGGTACGCACGGGTCGAAGCGCCAATGGAGTTAATGTTGACATCCCATAAAGTAACGAAGGTTGGTGCTGTAGTTGTTAATTGGAATGCTGGGGACCATCTGCGTCGTTGTATAGCTGCGCTTGGGGCGCAGGATGTGCCGTTCGACAAGATTGTTATTATCGATAACGGAAATTCCATCCCGCCGGGAGCTTTGCAGTTCCCATCTCAAGAGAAGGTGCAATATCTTCGTTTACCTTATAATGCGGGTTTTGCCAAAGCCAACAACATGGCGCTAGGGATGCTCAAAGATTACGAATGGGTGGCCCTGGTGAATCCAGATGCGTTTCTAGAAACTGATTGGCTAGGGAAGATGCTGGCAGCCGCGACCGTACATCCTGAGTTTTCGAGCTTTGCCGGGCAGCTTGTCATGTTTGAAGATCGGCCGAGGCTTGACGGCACCGGCGATATTTATCATGTCAGCGGTTTAGTCTGGCGAAGGGGACATGGGACATTGAGAAAGGAATGTGCCCTGTCAGAGGAAGAGGTATTTAGTCCTTGTGCAGCGGCAGCGCTCTATCGATCGGACGCTTTTACGAGTGTCGGGGGTTTTGATGAGGATTTTTTTTGCTATGTCGAAGACGTGGATGTCGGGTTTCGCCTGAGACTGGCCGGGCATCGCTGCATGTTTGTGGCCGGTGCGGTTGCGTATCACGTCGGATCGGTTACTACTGGCGGAAAACACAGCGACTTCGCTATTTATCATGGGCATCGGAACCTGGTATGGACTTTCATCAAGAATATGCCAGGGGCTTTATTCTGGATACTGCTGCCTCTGCATTTGGCGATGAATGTCTTCACCGTTGCCCATGTCTCACTTCGCGGCAAAAGCAGGGTGATACTTAGATCCAAATGGGATGCAATCAAGGGAATCCGGATGATGTGGCGAAAACGCAGGCAAATACAGGCTGGTCGTGTGGTTTCTATCCGGCAGATTTGGCATATGCTCGATAAAAGATTCACTCGCAACAGGAATGCGGTAATGTAATTACGCATGAAGACTTGGTGAAAATAAATGTTTGTTTTACCATCGACAATAAATATGCTGAATATTGTGCGGTAACTATTGCATCTATTTTAATCAATAGCGATTGTCTGTTTTATTTTTATATTTTGCATTCCGGATTGAGCACTGAAAACAAAAATAAACTGGAAAGACTGAAGAATATAAAAGATTTCACGATAACTTTCGTCGAAGTTGATTTGAAATATTTCGATAAATGTTATTTGCCGGATAATACTCATTTTAACATCGTTGCCTATTTCAGATTAAAAATCCCGTCCCTGATGCCGGATGTAGACAAGATTATTTATCTCGATGCCGATATTATCGCAATCAGGGATTTAAAAGCGCTCTGGGACATTTCCTTCGATGATTTTCATATTGTCGGATGTAAATCCATGACTCATAGGCGGAATTGTGAACGGTTGGGCTTGCCACCCGGGACTCCTTACATTAATTCGGGTGTCATGGTTTTAAATTTGTGGAAAATGCGAGAAAATAAAATAGAAGAAAAATATTTTGAATATATTATGAATCATGATACAAGTGTACTCAA
>JBGOVD010000260.1:0-4124 GCA_041477935.1 Dissulfurispiraceae bacterium
GAAAGTCGAGTTTGATAAAGCCTGCGGTAAAGATACCGAAAACTATGACCAGGACGCCGCCTCCGATGCGGATATAATCCTGGTATTGCATGAACAATGTGCCGAGCAGTGAGGAGGACGCGCCAAGCGCCATGAAGATCGATGAGAATCCCAGGACAAAGGCTATGGTGCTCCCAAGGCCCTTAGTAAAACGGTGTTTGTGTCTCAGTTCGTCAAGGGAAAGGCCGCTGATAAAGGAGACATAAGCAGGAACGAGGGGCAGCACGCACGGCGAGAGAAAGGATAGAAGACCGGCAAAAAATGCAAGCGTGTATGAGACTTCATTCATTCAGCATACCCCTTCATAGTGCGCAGTCCCCCTGATCGCCCTTGATCTTGTCGATTGCGTGAGGCAGTGCATCGATAATGACGGCGAGATTTTCACGGACAGCCTTAGGGCTTCCCGGAAGATTGATGATAAGGGTCTGTCCTCTTACCCCGGCAATGGCGCGGGAAAGCATGGCGTTCCTCGTCTTCTTTAGCCCCTCTGCCCTCATGGCCTCTGCTATGCCCGGAATTTCTCTTTCGATAACATCCAGCGTAGCCTCCGGAGTCACATCGCGCGGGGAGAGACCCGTGCCGCCTGTCGTCAGGATAAGATCGACCTTGCCTGCATAAAAGAGAAGACGCTCTTTGATCAAATCTCTCTCGTCGGGCAGGATGTCATAAAATTTGACCTCACCGATACCTTTAATTGCATCGGAGATGGCTGGACCGCTTTCGTCGGTCCTCTCGCCCTTCGATCCCTTGTCGCTCAAGGTGAGGACTGCCGCTGTGATCATTACAGTCTTTGTTCTACAATGTCCAGATTCTCGCGGAAGGCCACATCTATCTCATCCCCAACCCTTGTTATGCCGCCCTTGAGAACACGGATGAATATCCCTTCCTTCGGCATTACACAATCGCCCGCCTGTTCATAAATCGCACACCTCGTATGGCAGACCTTTCCGATCTGGCTCACCTCGCCGATCACGTCCTTGCCGATCCTTAGTCTCGTGCCGAGGGGAAGCGCCAGCAGGTCCAGTCCTTCGGTCGTAATGTTTTCTGCGAAATTACCAGGTTTAACATCGAGGCCCATTTCCTGCATCTTGCGGACGCTCTCGATGGCCAGCAGGCTCACCTGGCGGTGCCATTCCGCTGAAGCATGTGCGTCTCCTTCGATCCCATAATTTTCCTTGATTATGACCTCCTGTACAGGGGTTTTCCTTTCGCCCTTTTTCTCGCTGATGTTGATGGATACGACTTTACCTTTCATCATACGCTACCTTCCCAAAACAATTATTTTATATGTCTAATCTACCACAGAATCATGCCTTAAATCAGGGCCGGTCCGCCGGCAGATCGAAGCCCCTCTCTTTCAGAAAGACCGTGACACCATGCAAATCGGGTATGCCGGCCCTTCCGCCGATCATCCGGCACTTCATCGCGGCCATTGCGGAGGCGAAACGCACCACCGTCCCGATGTCCCATCCCTTCAGGACACCGTAAACATAGCCACCATGAAAAACATCACCGGCGCCGGTCGTATCGACAACTTCGACCCCGTAAGCAGGCAATACAATAATCTCGCTCTGTCTGAAAGTAATGCTCCCTTTTTCTCCGAGAGTCACAGTCGTCGTTCTGAAGCCAAGGTTCTGTATAATCCCCCGGAATTTTACAGCATCCCCATCGTATCCAAGGCCGTTCGCAAATTCCTCTGAAGCAACCACGTAATCGCAGAGCCGCGCAATGTCGATCATACCCTCGCGGAGACTTCCGGCATCGAGCATAACCGGCACATTCATCTCGCTGGCCGTCCTGACCGCATGGAGAGAGGCTTTCTGCATAAGTCCATCAAGCAAGAGGAAGTCAGCTCCGATAAGAAAATCTCCACCGAGTTCATCCGGTTCCAACGCCGGACCCGAAGGCCGCTTCCAGAAGATCGTTCTTTTCCCGGAGCCCTTTTCGATAACGATAAGGGCCTTCTGTGAGCTGCAATTGCCGCGGCCGATGATCCCGCCTGCTTCGACCCCGGCATCGATCAGGGATTGCCGTATCTTGTCTCCTTCCGGATCATCTCCCACAACCCCATGAAACGCGCATTCGGCTTCCAGCCTCGCAAGCGCAACAAGGGCCGTTGCCACCGGCCCGCCGCCCTGCTCATCCCAGAGAAGCACTTCACTTTTAGTGTCGTTTTCCGGGAAGGAATCGACGAGGGTGAGATAGTCGAGAGAACATTGTCCGACACCTACGATCTTCATTTTATATTTCCAAGAAGGATTTTCCGGACATATGACCCTTCAATTATACCAATTGCTTCACACTGTTTATAGGAATGATCCGGAAATGGTGTTATACTTGCATTTAATTGTGGAGGACCTCCATACATGGATAATGTGCACCAGGCCCGAATGTAATAAATCTGTAATGAATTATGGAATCGAAATATGTTAGATTTGAAAATAACCGTTTGCAAAGGAGATTACAGATGAAGAAATATGTTGTGCTGCTGCTTTCCCTGGCGCTGCTCGCTTCGTGCTCACAGGGTGTCGATAGCAAGAAGCAGGGAGACGTGGTCGCAAAGATCGACAGCGATGTAATTACAACCAAAGACGTCGAGCAGGAAGTCAATGCTCTGCCTGAATTCGCAAGGGAATTTTTCAAGGGCCAGGATGGGATGACACGCCTGGTCGATGAACTTGTAAAGAAAGAGCTTCTTTATGTGGAGGCAAAAAAGAGAGGGCTCGACAAGGAAGAAGACTTCCAGAAAAAGTTCGAGGAGATCAAAAAGAATGCCTTGATTACACGCCTTCTCGAGAAAGAGATGAAGGCCCTCCCCCAGGCGACCGACAAGGAAGTAAAAGAATACTATGATGCTCACAAGGATGAATTCGTCCAGCCCACCTCTGTGAGGTTGAGCCAGATTGTCGTCAAGACCGAGGATGACGCAAAGAAGGTTTACGACAGGCTGCAGAAGGGAGAGCCCTTCAATAAGCTTGCAGCCGAAGTCTCTATCGACAAGACGTCGGCTAAGTCGGGCGGCGACCTCGGCATGTTCAAGAGAGGCGAGATGAACCAGGATCTCGAAAAAGTCGCATTTAGGCTCAAGAAGAACCAGATCAGCATGCCGGTTCCCCTGAAAGACGGGATCCATATACTCGTAGCGACCGATATCAAGGGAACGGCACTCGATTTTGACAAGGTGAAAGGCGGCCTGAGCCAGCAACTCATGGCAAAGAAACAACAGGACGGCCTCGAAAAGTTCATCGAAGGACTGAAAAAGAACTACAAGGTCGAGATAAACAAGGACAACTTCGCCAAGATCAAACTCGGCGGAGCAGAACCAGCGGTACCTGCAAAGCCTGCCGCCTCTGAACAAGCGCCGGCCAAGGCACCTGAAAAGGCGCCTGCACCCGAAAAGAAATAACTCAGTAGGGAGTGCGGATAAGCTGTCCGCACTCCCTAAACTCTGTTTCCGGGTCAGCAACCTGAGTTGCAGGATTGAGGAGGGTTTGACGACTATGGCATTTGAGGGAACGGTGAAGTGGTTCAACGAATCCAAAGGTTACGGATTCATCCAGCAGGACAACGGACCTGACGTCTTCGTGCACTATTCTTCGATAGCTGGAGAAGGGTTCAAGACGTTGACCAAGGGACAGAGGGTACAATTCGAGATAACCACCGACGACAAGGGGCCTAAGGCAGCTAATGTAGCTAAAATGTGATTTCAGGTCCTCTTCGGGGACCTCTCCTATTTCGCCCGCAACTATATCAACGGCACATCTCATGGTAGTATGTGACCACTTGCTCAGAGTTTGTCTTTTTGAAATCTTGTCAATCCGTTCTATTTTCGTTATTGTAGACCTATGCGTTTACCCTATTGGATAAAATCAGAGACCGGACGGAGGAAAATGCCCTCAGGCCGTCTTCAGGGTAATGGGACACATGCTACGAAGCGCCTGCTGAGAACACATGGCCTCTCCTCGGTATGTGAAGAAGCGAGATGTCCCAACCAGGAGTACTGCTTTGCAAAGCCGACTGCAACATTCATGATACTCGGCAGCGTATGTACAAGAAACTGTGCATTTTGCGCGGTCGCTTCGGGC
>JBGOVD010000312.1:0-3513 GCA_041477935.1 Dissulfurispiraceae bacterium
AGTCCAGCCCAAGGTTTCTTTTCATCTGAGGGCGCTGAAGGAAGCCCGTCTAGTTACGGACACCAAGCACGGCAAATGGATTCATTACCGTCTTGACGACTCCGATATCTTCAGAAGATTTCTGGTGATTTCCATACTGGAGAGGGCCGATGGCGAAAGAGTTAAGAAGGATAAAGAAAGGCTTGAGAAATTCCGTCGCGGCAAGGACATAGGGTCTGTTTGCGGGAAGTGTTGAGGCGAAAATGGCCCTGATTCGGCGGCTCATAGTGATCATATTAACCGGTGCTGCAGTGGGACTGGTTCTCATTTGGGCGAACTGGCGGGGCGAAGTCCTGCCGCCCGATACGAAGGCTGACCGTGTTACGATAGAAAAGTCCGAGCGCCGACTTACCTTATATAAGGATGGCCGATTGATGAAAGGTTACAAGATCTCGCTTGGGCGCAGTCCGATCGGCCAGAAGGAGCGAGAAGGAGATAGGCGTACCCCTGAAGGCAGGTATCATATCGATTTCCGGAAGCCGGATAGCGCTTTCCATCGGGCATTGCATATTTCCTACCCCAACATAAGAGATGTTGAGGCCGCAAAACAAAAGGGCGTATCTCCCGGCGGTGATATTATGATTCATGGCATTCGCAACGCGATGGGATGGTTGGGTAAGCTCCACCGGTTGGTTGATTGGACAGCAGGATGTATAGCGGTCACCGATTGGGAAATAGAGGAAATCTGGATGGCTGTGCCCGATGGCACTCCGGTCGAGATAAAACCATAAGGCCGACCTGATGCCGGAAGAGATTGCGATTGTGGGTTGAAAAACGGCGGGTTTGATAAATCAAACCCCTACAGACGGATGAATGTGCCTGCCCTGATTCGATAACCGTGACACACAGCAAAACGGTCGGCCGCAAGGGTTGCCCCTACGATCTCACCAACTTTCCGCTTGACAACATATAAAAAATAGTTTATATTTAAATCAAGCAGAGAGATAAATGCTGAAACAATTTGCCGATTATATAACCTATACCCTTTTCAAGCTTGAACCGGCCAGCCATGCCGGGGAAGCCCTCGATTTTTTCATCTACGATACTCTCAAGATATTCCTTCTTCTTGCGACGATTGTTTTTGCGGTTGCGGTCATCCGGGCATACTTTCCGCCCGAGAAGACAAAAAAAATACTATCGCATAAAAAAGAATTTATAGGTAACATACTTGCCGCACTGCTCGGCATCGTCACTCCATTCTGTTCCTGCTCGGCGGTTCCTCTTTTTATCGGGTTTGTAGAGGCAGGGGTGCCGCTTGGGGTCACGTTTTCATTCCTCATCTCTTCGCCCATGGTCAACGAAGTCGCCCTGATCATGCTCTGGGGGCTATTCGGCTGGAAGATTGCTCTTATCTATACCGGCACCGGTGTTGTGCTGGCGATTGTTTCCGGTATAGTCATCGGTAAACTCAGGATGGAGAAATACGTGCAGGATTACGTCTGGGAAATGCAGGTGGGAAAAACAGAGGTCGTTGAAACGAGCTTTCGGGACAAGCTTTACTATGCCCGCAGTTATACTACCGATCTATTGAAGAAGCTCTGGCCTTATGTGGTAATCGGCGTAGGGGTGGGTGCAATCGTTCATGGTTATATCCCGACTGACTTTGTCGTCAAATATGCAGGCCCGGGTAATCCCTTTGCGGTGCTGGTCGCTGTTTTGATCGGCATCCCGTTGTACAGCAACGCTGCCGGCATGATTCCGGTTGTGCAGGCACTTGTGGGAAAGGGGATGGCGATGGGGACGGTGCTGGCGTTTATGATGTCGGTCACCGCAATCTCATTCCCGGAGGCAGTAATCTTGAAGAATGTGCTGAAGATGCGGCTCATTGTCACTTTTTTCAGCATCGTTGCGATTGGAATCATAATAGTCGGGTATCTCTTTAATACGATTTTATGAAATGAGGCAGACATTGCAATTATCGGACATCCGCCCAAGGCGGACGGAATGACAAAAACGTATAGGAGGTAATTTGTGGAAATAAAAGTATTGGGTCCGGGCTGCGCCAGCTGTCATAAGATGGAAGAGCTTGCGCTACAGGCTATCAAAGAACTGGGCATCGATGCACAGATCGAGAAGGTGAGCGACATCCGTGAGATAATGAAATATACCATGTCGACGCCCGGTCTTGTGGTGAATGGAAAGCTCAAACATTCCGGTAAGCCATTACCTGGTCTTGACAAGGTGAAGGAACTGATAAAATCGGAGGCATAAGCCAATGCAGGAAATATTGAACATCTTCAAGGCACTCTCGGATGAGACGCGGCTCAGGATATTGAAACTCCTCGAAGGGGGCGATCTCTGTGTATGCGATATTTTTTCGGCCCTCGATATGGTCCAGCCTAAAGTCTCTTTTCACTTGTCCGTTCTCAAAGAGGCCGGATTGATTACCGACAGGAAGGAAGGGCGCTGGGTCCATTACCGGATCGACGACTCGGACTTGCTCAGGAGGTTCCTGATTCTGACAGCCTTTGAAAGGATAACGGATGATGATGTGAAGGATGATAAGGAGAGGCTTGCGATATTTCTGGAAGCCAAGAAGGCTTCCGATGGAAACGGATCGCGCACGGCCGATATCAAAAAGAGTAAATGCTGCGGGAGGTGATTTAATAAATGAGCACAGTCACGAAAAAATTATCCTTTCTCGACCGATTTCTGACCGTATGGATATTTGCTGCCATGGCACTGGGTGTCGGTATCGGCTACTATATGCCCGGAGTGGAAGGTTTGATCAACAGCTTCCAGGTCGGCACGACCAACATTCCTATCGCCATTGGTCTCATTCTCATGATGTATCCTCCGCTAGCCAAGGTGAAATATGAGGAACTCGGTGAGGTCTTTAGAAACAGAAAAATCCTGGGGCTTTCCCTCATACAGAACTGGATTATCGGCCCGATACTGATGTTTCTGCTTGCGATCATATTCCTTCAGGATTATCCGGAATATATGGTAGGACTCATCATGATAGGACTGGCGCGCTGCATCGCAATGGTCATCGTTTGGAACGATCTCGCATGCGGCGATCCCGAATATGCTGCAGGACTTGTCGCATTTAACTCGATCTTCCAGGTGCTCTTTTTCTCGGTCTACGCATATGTCTTCATCACTGTCCTGCCGTCCTGGTTCGGACTCAAAGGCGCCGTTGTGCATGTCACCATCGGCCAGATTGCGGAAAGCGTCTTCATCTATCTCGGAATACCTTTTTTGGCCGGAATGCTGACCCGGTTCAGCCTGCTCAAGATCAAAAGCCGTCAATGGTACGAACGCGAATTCATCCCGAGAATAAGCCCTCTCACCCTCATCTTTCTTCTATTCACCATTATCGTAATGTTTTCGCTGAAGGGTAATTACATCGTCAGGCTTCCTATGGATGTCGTGCACATTGCAATACCGCTGCTGATTTATTTTGTCGTCATGTTCCTTGTTTCGTTCTATATGGGCAGAAAGATAGGGGCGGATTATGCGAAAACCGCAACG
>JBGOVD010000307.1:0-3564 GCA_041477935.1 Dissulfurispiraceae bacterium
AATGGCCCAGGGCATAGACGATAGATATGGCCGCAAGATGAACGAGCCACCACCCCGGCTTCAGGAAGCCTGTTTTTTGATTGAACCTTCTTATGAAGTCATCATCCGGCATGGTTATGTTTAAATGATAGCAAGACAGGGAATGATGTCAAGGATAGCCGGCCCGGTTATGATGGCAAAGTCTGCTGTCAGGCGAAAAGGAAGGAATGAAAGAAGGAGTAATGCAGAATAATTAAATATTAAGAATCCCGGAGATGTATGATTACAACTCAAGAACACGATAATGAGCCGGATTATGCAGGGCTGAGACTACATCTTCTATAAAATAAATCTGTAAACTCCCAAGCCTATAATCAGCTCAACCACCGCTAATACCAACAGAGTTCTCCCCATAACAAAGGGGTTCTCCATATCGGGCATTGCATCCATCGGTATGCGCTTCCTCATAGAAGCATATCCTTCACTATCGGTAAGAGTGGACATTGAGGTCAATCCCATTGCGAAAGTATCTTCTACATGATTGATCATTGCGCTCCTCCTTTCTCTCAATTGCATTGCCGAAGCCGGGCTTTCTTAGAACTAAAATTATTTTATGCCCTTAGTCTATGCCGGAAAAATTAAAATTCCATTAAATTTTAATTAAGATTTCTTCATTTTAGCCTGTCGAAGTGACGGAAAGGCCGGAAATTACCGGCTGCTGCCGAATTTTGGCGACTTTGCTGGGCCAGAGTTTATCCCGGCCTTTATCATTAGGCAAGCCCTTGCTATAATGTAGTTGATTTTATCCCGCTATGCGAAATGGGGCGTTACCGTATGATAAAGGCTATTGTATTCGACTTCGGGGGTGTGATTGCGGAAGAAGGCTTTTGGCGCGGACTCAGGCATATCGCGATAAAAAACGGCAAGGATCCCGACGCATTTTTTGATGTTGCTGTTGAGCTGATCCACAAGCCCGGCGGCTATGTTGTAGGAATGTCCGACGAGAATGCTTGGTGGAATGAACTCAGGGGAATTACAGGCATTTATGGCAGCGATCAGGAACTGAGAGAAATGATACTTGAACGCTTTGTTGTCAGGCCCGAAATGCTGCAGGTTGTCGATGAACTCAGGACGAAGGGTTTAGTCATCGCCATGCTGAGCGACCAGACCAACTGGCTTGACGAGCTTGACGAACGAATGCCGTTTTCTCATGCTTTCGATCATGTATTTAATTCATATAAAATTCATAAGAGCAAAAGAGACCCATCGGTTTTCAGGGATGCCTGTTCGGCGCTTGGGGTAAAGCCGGAAGAGGTACTGTTTATTGACGACAGCGAGGGCAACATAGCAAGGGCGAGGCACGAAGGCTTGAAAGTCATCCACTTCAGGGACATGGTTTCTTTCCGGGCTGAACTGGAAGAACATATTTCGGGCGCAATCCCGGATGACAAGATATTTGACTGCATCATCATCGGCGCCGGCCCGGGGGGGCTTCAGGCTGCGATCTATCTGGGCAGATACAACAGGGATGTCCTTCTCATCGACCGCGGCGGCGGCAGGACATCCCACGCCAGGCATATCGAAAATTTTCTCACGCAAAAAGTGATTTCCGGAAAAGAGATCATAGCCCTCGGAATGGAGCAGGCAAGAAATTTCAACGTGTGTATCATCAGGGGAACGGTCACGAAAGTGATCGAAAAAGCGGGCTTCGCGGTCAATGTCGGGGGGAAGGTATACCGCTCGAAGTTTGTAATTGTATCGACCGGGGGCCGCGAAAACATTCCGGAGATCGAAAATGTATATAGATTTTTCTGCGACAGTTTCTTTACCTGTGTGGATTGCGATGGGTACCGAACTACAGGAAAAAAGCTGGTCATCATCGGCAATTCGATGCAATCGGTAAGGCTTGCCTTCGCCATGAAGCAGATGTACACAAAGGACGTTACTCTTGTGCTCTTCTTCTATGAACCCCCTGAAGCGTATATCGAGGAACTGCAGGATGAGGGAATCGCTTTTATCAAAGGGAGGCCGGCGAAGATAGTCGGCAACGAAAAGATGGAGGCCCTGGAATTCGAGGACGGCAGGCGCATCGAGTGCGAAGTAATCATGTCGAATTTCGGTTTCAAGCTGAACAACGAATTCCTGGATGACCTTGGATTGAAAAGGGACGGCAAAGGCTTCAAGTATGTGACGGACCACCATTACGAATCTTCGTTGAAAGGGCTCTTCATCCTGGGACCGCTAACCGGCCATGATCAGGTAGTTATCGCTGCCGGAGAAGGCGCCACGGCGGCCATAGAGATCAATAAGGCATTGCTCGATTTGTAATTTCAGTGCGCGGCAAAAGTTCGGTAACCTTATGAAGTGGAGGATATAATGGAGATACGTCATCACGGCTTGTCGAGCTGCGGCGTCGGGTTTGTCTGTAATGTGCATGGCGAGCGAAGCAGGAAGATAGTCGCTTGGGGCATAGAGGCGGTCAAGAACCTTACGCATCGCGGCGCGGTCGGCTCGGACGGCAAGACCGGCGACGGCGCGGGTATTCTTATCGAGATACCGCGGCGCTATTTTTCACGGAAGATAAAAGAAATGGGGCTTTCTCTGTCCGCTATCGACGACCTGGCCGTGGGCTCCTTTTTTCTTTACGGCAATGTCGAGGACCGTATCGACGAGATCCTGAAAAAATACGGATTCATGCCGATCGGATGGATCGATGTCTGCACTAATGACGACGCGCTCGGCGAGGCAGCCCTCATTACCAGGCCGAGGATCAGGCAACTATTAATAGATTCGGGAGCTATAGAGAAGAAGGAGCGCGAATTGAAGCTCTTCTTCGCCCGTAAGGCTATTGAAAAGGGCTTCGGCAGCGATGTCTGCGTGTCGAATATTTCATCGAAGACGATACTGTACAAGGGCCTGCTGGTCGCGCCCCAGCTCGACAGGTTCTATCCGGACCTCATGGACGAAGACATAGAGTCGTCCTTCTGCATCTTTCATCAACGCTTTTCCACGAACACATTACCCGAGTGGGTGATGGCCCAGCCTTTCAGGGTTCTGGCCCATAACGGGGAGATAAATACGATCCAGGGAAACCGCAATGCAATGAGGGCAATCGAGACAGCGGTACTGGGCGGCCTCAGCGAGGAGGTGCGTGGGGTAATCAAGCCTCTCGTTACCGATTACGAGAGCGACTCGGCTTCTCTCGACCGGATCGTGGAACTTCTGATCCTGTCCGGTTTTCCGCCCGAACTTGCAGTCAATATCTGCATACCCCCGGCATGGGAGCATGTGCATTTGCCCCCGGATCGAAAAGCGCTGCTCCACTATTTTTCACTTCTCATGACACCATGGGACGGCCCGGCAGCGGTTGTGTTTACCGACGGATCAACTATAGGTGCGCATCTCGACCGCAACGGACTGCGGCCCCTTCGATATGTCCTAACGGATGACGGCATAATGGCAGCTGGATCCGAGGTGGGGATGATCGACTTCGGAGACAGGAGCATCGTAAAGAAGGGACGACTAGGTCCCGGCGATACCCTCGCCATTGATCTCAACACCGGCGGCATCCGGGAGACCGGCGAA
>JBGOVD010000052.1:0-9025 GCA_041477935.1 Dissulfurispiraceae bacterium
CGAGACGTTTGACCAGAAATCCGGCAATTCAATTTATGATAAGGCTGCTTTGAAGGCCATTAATGATGCCGCAAATGATCCTGCGCCGATGCCGCTTCCGCCGCCAGGATATTCGGAAATATATCTGAGATTCAAACAATAAGAAAGGAAAGGTGTATTGTCCATGCAAAACAAAATTATCTTTTTTCTCTTTCTCACACTCTTTTCAATCGTGCTGTCTGTCCACCCGGCTGTCGCCGATAAAATATACATCGACATCACCTCACCCGGCATAAAAAAACTCCCTATTGCGATCCAGCCTTTCATCGGGGCTAAAGAGATGTCCGCTATAGTGAAGGACGACATGACCTTCACCGGCCTGTTCGACTGCCTTGACGACGCTGCGCAGATAGAGCGGCCCGATCAGCCTTTCAATACTCAGAGTTGGAGGGGCCTCGGCGTGGAGATGGTGGTAAAAGGAGTCGCGACAAGGTCGACCTCTCAGTCCCTTGAAGTAACTGTCTCCGCATACGATGTCGTAGAGGGCAAGGAAGTGCTGAGAAAAGAATATACCGCAAAGCCCGATCTGGTGAGGCTTCTTGCTCACGCTGTCTCCAATGACATATACAAAATACTCACCGGGCAGCAGGGCATCTTCAAGACAAAGATCGCCTTTATCGCCCAGAAGACAGGATTGAAGGAGTTGTACATGATGGACTGGGACGGCGAGCGCATGTATCCTGTCGGGATCAAAGGAGGCATCATCCTTGCTCCTCGCTGGTCGCGGGACGGATCCAAGCTCATCTATTCCGCGGAGAAGAACAGGAAATGGGGTATATACCTGCTTGACATGAACTCCATGCGGGAGTTGAGCACAATACGTCTTTCAGGAGTCAGCATTGTGGGGAATTTTTTCCCCGACAACCGGAGGTTCGCCTTCTCAACAGCAAAGGACGGCAACTCCGACATCTCCGTCGGGGACATAGGCGGCACCGGGAGCCGCAAGATCATCGCGACACCCTGGATCGACGTTTCCCCTTCGGTCTCTCCTGACGGGTCATCGATCGTCTTCGTATCCAACCGCTCCGGGTCTCCACAAATTTACATGTCGGACAAGGAGGGATTCGGCGTCCGCAGGCTGACCTTCCAGGGAAATTATAATACTTCCCCGGCATGGTCGCCGACAGGCGATAAAATCGTTTATGCAAGCATGATCGGGGGGAAAAACCAGATATTCACCATTAAACCTGATGGAAGCGGAGTAACACAACTTACCGATGCAGGAAACAACGAGGACCCCAGCTTCTCACCTGATGGAAGATACATCGCTTTTACTTCCAACCGTCAGGGATCGACAGGCATATTCGTTATAAGGGCCAACGGCGAGGGGCTGAAGCGTCTGACTCCCAAAGGCTTCCGGGCAGCCAGCCCCGGCTGGTCGCCATTATAGAAATGTAGGGGCGAACGGCCGTTCGCCCCTACCCTCTGTTATTCCTTCGAAATCTCGTACCTTCCGTTCGGATCGACCTTGATTATCGCATTCAGGAAGCGCGCCTTGTATCCCGCATCCTTCAGCGCAAGGTAGGCAAGTTCTGCCCTGACGCCGGTCGTACAGTGAATGATGACTTCCTTTTCCTTCGGAATTTCGGCAAGCCTGGTCACAACATCCTGGGTGGCTATGTTCTTCGCTCCTACGAGCATGCCGCTTTCAGCTTCTTCGCTGTCGCGAACATCGAGGATAAACTTCTCTGCCGGCTTCGCTTCTACGATCCTTTTGAATTCTTCCACGGTGATTTCACCCGGCCTCGGCCTCGGCTCATAAACAACCTTTGTCTCCATTGGGCCGGTCTGGACCTTGCCGCCGATCTTCTGCCACTCCGGCAACCCGCCCTGGAGTACCGCTATATTCGTAAATCCTCCCCAGATGCTGATGACTTCGAAGGCCTGTATCGCCGATTCCGTATCGTTGGAGTACAGTACCATGGGCGCCCTTTTGTCCTTCGGGAAACGGTCGTAGGCACGACTGACTTCGGTAATGGGAATTGAGACGGCGCCGGGCACATGCCCTTTTTCCGCTTCCGCAGTCGGCCTGAGGTCCACCACTATCGTCGGGATATCGAGCTTCACGCGAGAAAGCAGACACGGTGCGCATTGAATAGTAAGTTTTCCAGCCTTTTTCCAGACGGGCATTCCTTCATGAAAAATCTTTACGTTATTGTAGCCTAGCTTCTCAGCCTTACCGGCCGAGGATGGACTCAGCCTTCAGGTAACTCCGGCGCAATAGAAAATAAGAAGTTTGTTCTTGTCTTTCGGGAGCTTGTCGATATTCTTGTCGAATTCGGCATCATAAATATTTATCGCACCTGGAATGGAGCCTTCAATAAAACGTGCGCCGGGCCTCGAATCGATGATTACGGCATCGTTCTTTTCGACATGTTCCGCAACCTGTTCGACATTGACCATCTTTTCGGGAGGTATCCTCGCAGGCGGCTTGACAGATATGCTCCGGGCATAGATCTCACTACCCTGCTGGGCGAAGGTTATGGCGATTTCCTTGTCTCTTGGTATTTTGCCGATCGGCGCGTTCCATCCGATGAGTTTTGTGTTGTCGTCGAACTTTATGTTCCAGACGGCGCCGGCGTTGATCGAAAATATCTCGGCCTTTTGCGAGAGCTTTCCGAGCGTACCGCGCAGCAGCTTTGCATCGGGGGCATGGCATTGTTTGCACGGGGCGAGTATCTGTGCCTTGACCGGCTGTTCCTGTGCCCCTGCCCATGGGACGAGCAGAAGCATCCAGGCAGCAACCATGCAGAGTTGAGCAATAAGTCCCCTTCGGTCCATAGGTTCTCCTTTTCAAATAGGTTTTATCTATAATATTGTAGCAATAGTCATGCCTCCAGTCCTGGCATTAAAGTTGATTCCTAAGTATCATGATGCAGGGATTTTTCGACCACATATCAATGCCGGGGCCTTCTCCATCCTGGCAAAGAGGTTAACGAATGTGTTAATATTTGTTAATCATTCATTGTTTATTAACGATATGGAACCCCTACTGGCTAACCCTGAATTTCTCAAGAGCGTTATCGAGACTATGTCCGATGGTCTCATGGTAATCGACAAGGAGAGTACCATCCTTTTTTTCAACCGCGCTGCGGAAGAGATCACCGGTTACCGGCGCGAAGACATCGTGGGAAAACAATGCTCCATGATAGATAACAACGCATGCAGCTACAAGAAACGAATAGGGAACCACACAAAGTGCACGCTTTTTGAAAGCGGCGCCATGTCCGGGACCCATTGCTATCTGCGCGGGAAAGACGGCAGGGAGATCCATCTCCTGAAAAATGCGGTCCTGCTGAAAAACAATCAGGGAGATGTCATCGGGGCTGTCGAGGTAATGACCAACGTGACTTCGCTCGATATGAAAGACCTCGAAATAGAAAGACTGAAGAGTGAATTGATGCACGAGTATGGTTTCATGGGACTTCTCGGTACCAGTCCCTCTATGAAACGTCTCTACGAACAGATCCAGAACGCAGCTTCGAGCGAAGCGCCGGTTTTGATCTCTGGCGAGAGCGGCACCGGCAAGGAGCTGGTGGCAGAGGCGATACATAAACTGAGCCGCCGGAACAAAGGCCCCTTTGTAAAGGTCAATTGTGCGGCCCTGAACGAATTTCTTATCGAAAGCGAACTCTTCGGCCATGTGCGCGGGGCGTTTACAGGCGCTATCAAGGACCGCCAGGGCAGGTTCGAGATCGCTCATGAAGGAAGCATTTTTCTCGACGAGATCGGAGATATGCCCGCATCGATGCAGGTAAAACTCCTGAGGGTTATCCAGGAAAAAGAGCTGGAAAAGGTGGGCGATCACCGGACTGTGGCGGTCGATGTCAGGTTGATAACCGCCACCAATAAAGACCTGCCGAACCTGATGGAGTCGAGAAGTTTCAGGGAAGACCTCTTTTACCGCATCAACGTCATCCCCATTAACACTCCTCCGCTCAGGGACAGGCCCGAAGACCTCCCGATACTCGTCTCTCATTACCTCGAACGAATCAACATCGTGAACAGAAAGAGCATACAGCGTCTCAGCCCCGCATCGATGGAGGCATTCGAAGCTTACCACTGGCCAGGCAATGTGCGTCAGCTCATCAACGCCCTCGAATACGCGGCCATCACCTGCAAGGGCGACACAATCGCCCTCTCCGACCTGCCCGATTACCTGATCAAAAAAGGACGCGGCTTCGAGCGGACATTACCTGCAAAGAAACACCGGGAAAGAGATCACGTAATCGCAGCACTCGAAAAATTCAGCGGCAACCGGACCCTCGCCGCGAGGCATTTGGGGATAAGCAGGGTCACGCTCTGGAAGATCATCAAGGAATTGAAAATAGAAAGCGTGTGAACCTTCGGGGCTACGCCGCACTTTTCTCACACGTCTGCGCGGGGCAGAACTGCACAAACGCATTTCATTTTGATCGTGGTATAATAGGATCGAAGCCGCTCATGTCTCCCTCGCCGGAGGCGGGCACCTTAATTGGGACCCCTTGTTGAGCGGCTTTTTTATTTTGTATGTTATCAATTTTTTTGCTGCGGGGTGGAACATATTTAGGGATATCTCAGCTATCGTTTCCATTGACAGGTAGTATCAAGAGGTATAGATTATTAATACGATCTTATACTGTCGAGGGGACAAAAATGGTGATTGATACCGCTCTTGTCAAACCGGTTGTTGATGCTTTAATCAGTATTTTGGAGAAGGCGCGAGGGATTAAGTTAAAGTCCTCGGCGGAAAAATCATTGACTGAGGCAATTCGTGAATTGCTTAAAGCGTCGCCAAATGAGAATTATGCTGCTGCCAGGATTGCAGTAGCCAGGGCAGCTGGAATCATCAGCTCTGACGTGGTGCTTGCTGAAGAAATGTTGGCAAAGGTAAAAAAAGCGAAAAAAGTGGCGGCGAAAATTGCCGCTTCAAAGAAACCGGCAAGAAAAAGGGTTATTGCGAAAAAAACTGCAGAAAAAAAGCAGGCATCAAAAAAGAAAGTACTCCCGAATTGATATAATTGTTGTGAAGGCTGCTATCGTCAACTGGAGAAACAATATGAAAACATTCCGGATCACAAGTTTGCTTTGTACATTAATTATGACACTCTCAGTGGGATTCAAAACCGAGGCGCAAGACATGCCGTCTGTTCAGCACGGGGATCATTCGGAAATGCGCGGGCATGCCATGGCTCATTCGCCTCTCACCTCGCCGGGCAATGATGCATTCGGGGCGATTCAAGAAGTAATTCGGCAACTCGACGCTGATTCTAAAACAGATTGGAGCAAAGTAAATCTGGAGGCTTTGAGACAGCACCTTGTTGACATGCAAAACTTCACTATCAATGTCGAGGTGCTCTCGCAAAGACCTATTGAAAATGGTTTTGAGGCGGTCATTCGGCCTACAACCAAAATGTCGGAGGCTTCCCTGGACAGAGTATTGGCCGTGCATCCGATGCAAATGAAGAAGGAAGCCGGATGGGAGATGCAGGTCTCAAGGAAGGGCGATGTATTCACATTAAAAGTAACGACTGGCAATCCCGCCGAAATAGATCGTCTGCGAGGACTTGGGTATATAGGAATAATGGCTGTGGGAGAGCACCACCAGGTTCACCACTGGGGCATGGCTAAGGGCGCGCATCCACATAACTGATTAAGAGACATTATATTATGAGTCAATCCAAAAAATTTGATCCCGGTAAACTTGCCAAGCTTAACGATCCGAAAAGGTTGAAGATCCTGAATCCGGAAGTGGTATGGGCGAAAGCTGATCTTAAGGATCCTGAAGTCCTGGTCGACATCGGGGCAGGAACCGGCTTTTTTGCCCTCCCTTTCAGCAGAAAAATGAAAATGGGAAAGGTCTATGCGTGCGATATTTCTGAAGAACTGATCGCATGGATGGAGAATAATCTTCCCGTGGAATCACGGGGCCGGATCATTCCGCTAAAAATGGAAGAGAGTTCAGTTCCGCTGCCTGATGGTATCGCCGACCTGGTTTATATGATCAACCTTCACCATGAGCTTGAAGAACCGGGTATGGTAATAAAAGAGTCCTTGCGGCTCTTGAGAGACGGGGGCAAGCTCATGATAATAGATTGGAAGAAAGAGGAAACGCCCGAGGGGCCACCTCTTGCAATTAGAGTGACAGAGGAAATCATCGAGAGTCAGATGCTTGCGTGCGGCCTTACTAATATTGAAAAACATGCCGTTCTGCCATACCATACTTTCCTGCTTGGAGAAAAGTTATCTTGAACTGCCTTTCGGTCTTGGAAAGGAATGGGTTATACTATTTGCTTTGCGCCCTCGAATCTCCACCCGCAAATTCACTTTATTTTCCTTGACAAGCAGCAAATTTCAGTGGAAACTGATAACAAAGCTTACCTGATTCCGCTATCGAGTTGGATTATTAACTCGTAATTATGATCGGAGGTCTGATATGTGGTATGTCGTCGTGCTCGATGCGAAAGAGGATGTGGCCCGGAAAGAAATCTATTACGAGCGGTCAGAGTGGTTGAAGAAGAAAGCAAAGGTGTTTCTGAAGAAGTGCAAGACGTTCAAGCGTTTCGAGTTTGCAGGAAGTTCACCAGTTAAGGTATTTTTCCTGATTGAGACAGATGATCCAAGAGCCCTTAACGTGCTCTCCAACCATTTCGGAGATACTTGGTACTCTGTTGCTTACCCGGTGATAGAGCGCGGGATCGCCGTGGCGCTGAAAGAGGACCTGGCAGGGGCTGCAGCCGAGAAATAATTGCTGGATTATCGGAAATCAGCAAGGAGACTGAAGATGAAAAAGAGAAAACCAATCTACGGTACAATGGTAAAACTCACAGAGATTTTTGAAGCAGCGAAGGAGGGCAACACTCTATTAACTGAAGTTGCACAGCAGATTAACGAGCAGATCAGCTACGATGTGCGGCAGCAGCTCATTGACGCTACAGAATTCGTCGTCTCGACTAACGAGCGTTATTTCACTGACATACGCGTTGCTCTCGCAAATTATTTGATCGGTTTTATTGATTGTCTTGATGATATTGAAGGCCAAAATTGGAACGATGAAGATGTTAGCTATAGCTTAAACGGCTACATCGTTGACGACGGCATAATAGCGTATCAGATGACTACTGGCTGCACCGAAGCTGCTTCTGTAGTAAACACGCTCGACGACGTTCTCGCTGCAGATCTTTGGTTTGAGGAAACCTGGTCAGACAAGCCCCCGGGATTTCGGTCCGGGGCATTTAATAACGAATAGCACAATACTCCCCCGACCAGAGTCCAAAACTGTCGGGGGCTTTGCTTTCTGTGTGTGAGATGCCGGCGATAAAATTCTGTGTCTCTGAAAAACAACTTGATCCGATATCTGTTATTTTTGCAAAATAACATTTGATAATGAAGGCACGAAATGAGTCAACTTAAGAATCCGTTAGAAGTTTACAAAATTCTCCCGAAATCCAATTGCGGTCAATGCTCGGTTCCGACATGTATGGCTTTTGCTGCTGCCGTACTAATGGGTAATAATAAACTGGCCGATTGCCCTTATATCCCAAGCAGCATCTCCGAATCATTTGCCAAGAAAATAGCTACGCACAAATCGATCGCCAAGAACAGAGAGGAGGTAGTTGAAAAACTGAAAAGCAAAGTGTCTGCTTTAGATTTAATGTCGTCAGCGCATAGATTGGGGGCAACTATTGTTGGCGAAAAGTTAGCTATCAAATGCCTGGGCAAGGACTTCTTTATAGATCAACTGGGAAATATTACATCTGAATACCACACTCACGCCTGGATGGCCTTCATATTACTTGACTATATTCTTAACAGTAAAGGCGGAAATGTATCTGGGAAATGGGTCCCATTCAGAGAATTGAAAAAGGGAGCAGGGATGAGCCCTCTTTTCGAGCAGATGTGCGAAAAACCCTTGAAGCACATGGCTGACACCGGCACGGATCTTTTTAAAGATCTCATATATATTTTTAGCGGGGATAGAGCGACCAATATGTTTTCATCCGATATATCTCTCATCTTGTATCCGCTTCCCAAAATACCTTTCTTAATCTGCTATTGGGAAAGGGATGGTGATATGGAGTCGTCACTTCATGTTTTCTTCGATTCGACCGTTGAGGATCATTTAAGTATTGATGCAATCCATGCACTCGGCACGGGGTTAACTGTTATGTTTGAGAAGGTCGTTCTAAAACACAAAAATACCTAAAGTGCTCACTTATGAAAGATATTTCCCTGATAAAAGTAAAACAACATTTCCCTCGCCCATTCATCGGAGAAATGGATAATGAGATCGTCGAACAAATGCGCAGACTCAAGTCTTCCATTCGTCCAGGCATGTCCGTGGCTGTTACTGCCGGCAGCAGGGGAATCAATGGAATACCGGTAATACTCCGTACTGTAGTCGAGGAACTGAGTGCGATGGGTGCCAAACCCTTCATTGTTTCTGCCATGGGCAGCCACGGAGGCGGTACGATAAAAGGTCAGAGACACGTTCTCGACCATCTGGGTATCACAGAGCAGTCCACCGGGGCCGACATTAGGATAACGTCCAAGGCCGTGAAAATCGCCACTACGCCTGGTGGTCTTACCCTTTACCTCGATGCTGAAGCTGCCAAGGCCGATGCCATTCTTCCGGTGAACAGAATTAAACCACACACGGCCTTTCGGGACAATCTTGCAAGCGGTCTGTTCAAAATGCTCACCGTCGGGTTAGGAAAAGTGCCCGGAGCGACTCAGGTTCATAGACTGAGTTCGGAGGGCATGTACCAGGCGATCATAGAGATGGGGCGGCAGGCCCTTGATAAGCTTCCGGTTATTGGCGGACTTGCAATTATCGAAAACGGCTGCGAAGAAACCGCCGGAATAGAAATGCTTCTGCCTGCGGAGATGGAAGAACGTGAAATGGAATTGCTGAGATACGCCCATAGCTTGCTGCCGGGATTGCCTCTCAGGCAACTCGACATTCTGATAATTGAAGAAATGGGCAAGAACTTCAGCGGTACGGGTA
>JBGOVD010000079.1:0-7702 GCA_041477935.1 Dissulfurispiraceae bacterium
AAGTGTGCAGTCTCCGGCACTTTCACAGAGCATACAATCATTCGGATGGTCAGAAAGAATGAGTTCTAAAACGGACTTCCTCAGTTGTTCAATCTGGGGGGTCGAAGTCGTCACTTCCATTCCGTCCGTTACCGGCGTGGTGCATGAGGTAACAGCCCGTGGAATGCCCTTGATTTCGACTAGGCAGAGTCGGCACCCTCCGAAAGGTGTAAGTTTCGGATGATGACAGAGTGTAGGGATTGATATATCCAGCCGCCTTGCAGCGTCGAGAACTGTCGTTCCCTGTGGGACTTGAGTGGTTTTACCGTCGATGGTTATTTTCAGCATAACTACTCCTTGGCGACGGACTTGAATTTGCAAACGTCAAAACAGGCGCCGCACCTGACACACAAGTTAGTATCCAGCTTGTGCGGCTTCTTCTTCTCGCCTGATATCGCAGCAGAGGGACAGGCCCTCTTGCATGCGCCGCAGCCGGTGCAGACCTCTTCCAGAATTGAATATGTGAGCAGGTCTTTACAGACTTTGGCAGGACATTTCTTGTCGCGGATATGCGCTTCATACTCGTCCCTGAAGTACATGAGCGTACTCAATACCGGGTTCGGGGCGGTCTGTCCGAGCCCGCAGAGCGAAGCGGACTTGATGTCCTTGCTTAAGCGTTCAAGAAGTTCGAGATCTCCCTCTCTGCCGTGGCCCTTGGTAATCCTCTCGAGGATTTCGAGGAGCCTCTTTGTACCGATCCTGCATGGAACGCATTTGCCGCATGACTCAAGCTGGGTAAAGGCGAGGAAGTATTTTGCGATATTGACCATACAATTGTCCTCATCAAGGACAATCATGCCGCCTGATCCGACAATGGAACCGACCTTTGCAAGGGACTCGTAATCGACATTGATATCGAGCATGCTTGCCGGGATGCATCCGCCGGAAGGGCCGCCGGTCTGGACTGCTTTAAGTGCTTTGCCGCCTTCGATGCCGCCGCCTATATCGTAGATGATTTCCCTGAGGGTGATGCCCATCGGCACTTCGATAAGCCCTGTATTCTTGACCTTGCCGGTCAGTGCGAAAACCTTGGTCCCCTTTGACTTTTCGGTCCCGTAGGACGAATACCACTCCGCGCCTTTGGTTATTATGTAAGCTATATTCGCCAGCGTCTCAACGTTGTTGATTACAGTAGGCTTTCCCCAAAGACCACAGAAGACAGGGAAAGGCGGCTTGGGCCGAGGCATTCCGCGCTGCCCTTCAATCGATGCTATCAGAGCTGTTTCCTCACCGCACACGAAGGCTCCGGCGCCGAGCTTCAGCTTAATGCTGAAATTAAAACCGGTGTTCATTATGTTCTTTCCGAGAAAGCCTTTTGCTGTTGCTTCTTTAATAGCTTGGGAAAGTCTTTCTACCGCCAGCGGGTACTCAGCCCTGACATAGACGTAGCCTTTATCGGCGCCAATCGCATATGCACCGATGAGCATCCCCTCGAGCACAGCGTGGGGATTGCCCTCGAGAACTGCCCTGTCCATAAAGGCCCCTGGGTCTCCTTCGTCGGCATTGCAGATTATATATTTTTGGGAAGAGGGCACTTTGCGGCAGGTCTCCCACTTTACACCTGTAGGGAATCCTGCACCACCTCTGCCTCTGAGCCCGGATTTGGTCATGACGTCTGTAACTTCGACGGGACTCATCGTTTTGAGGACTTTATCGGTTGCCTTATATCCTCCATTGGCCACGTAGGATTCCAGGCTCTCCGGGTCTACGACCCCGCAGTCCGATAAAACTATCTTTATTTGTTTTTTGTAGAAGTTGTCGTATTCTTCATCCGAGACCCATTCTGAAACAGGCGTGCCTTCGATTATGTGTTCATCGACAATACGCTGGACCATTCCGGCATTAACTTTCTGGTACGTTGTCTTCTTGCCGTCGATAAAAAGATCGACGAGGACATCCTTCGAACACATGCCGAGGCAGCCTACTTTATGGGTCGAACATCTGTCCTTTATTTCGGCAGAAAGGTTGGATTGTTTAAGCAGAGTTTCAAAGGCTGAAAGGACGTCTCCACCGCCGGAGGCGATGCCTCCAGGACCCATACATACCCTGATAGAAATATCACTCATCTTTTTTGGTTTCTTCTTTTTTGAGAGACCGGATCTCTCTGGTAAGGATGTCGGTAGTCGCCTTCCCGAACATTTTCCCGTTGATAACGACTACGGGTGCAAGACTGCAGGTGCCGAGGCAGGCGAGCTTCTCGACAGTGATCAATCGGTCTTCCGTAGTGTCCTGATCTTCTTCGAGCTTCAACTCCCTCTTTACAGCATTGACCAGCCTCTCGGCCCCGCGCACATGGCAGGCAGTTCCGCAACAGGCTGTAACTATGTTCTTGCCTCTCGGCTTAAGATGAAACTGGGCATAAAAGGTTGCGATTCCGAAGAAACGACTTGCGGGGACATCAAGCTCATTGGCGTACCAATATACGGCCTCCTGGGGCACATAACCAAAAGCTTCCTGCGTGTCCTGCAGAAGGGTAATTAGGTTGCCTTCCGATTCTCTAAATCTAGTAACCAGATCTATGAGCTTTTCGTGCATTGCGATAAATATAACATTCATAACCAGAAATATCAAATGATAAATTTAATTGCTTGATAATCAAGCGTTTTAAATGTCAACCGTTTCGGCTCAGAGAACTTCAGATGATTCGCAGGTCGGCGACCTGAAAATTTATATTCCGGTCGCCATCATGATATAATGATTTTTTACCATAAAAATAAGGCTTTACAAGCTGAGAGGATTATAGGGACATCAGCCCTTTAATATTATGACCCTTCCACTTTCATCCATACTTTGCGAGACCGCTTCAGAATTGATCGCTAAAGATGAAGACGGTATCCTGCTGGCCAATCGTCTGACAGAGATTGTCGACCGGGTGCTTCTTTCCTCGTATCTTTCGACAACGCAGGGAGCGTCGTCTGCCGATTTCGCCGATATAGCATTCATGGCAGTTGGAGGCTACGGGCGCAGGGAGATCATGCCCTACTCGGACATCGATATTATGCTTCTGTCGGGAAACGACAATAAGGGCGTCAGGGATGCGGCACAAGCACTTCTATACCGGTTGTGGGATGAAGGGCTGAACATCAGCCACTCGTTTCGCACCCTCAAAGGCTGCGCGGATGATTCCATGAAAGATCTCAATACCCGAACAGCTCTGCTTGATTGCCGCTTTCTCGCAGGCAATGAAACTCTCTTCAGGGATTTTAAACGAGACATTTACCCCAAGCTTTTGTTAAAAGGGAAAAAAGGCTTCACAGCGGAAATAATAAGGGGAATCGACAAGAGATATAAGGCAGCCGGCGATTCGCTCTGCCTCCTGGAACCGAATGTAAAGGAGGGAAGGGGAGGTTTGCGGGATGTTCATGCGATGTCGTGGCTGGCAAGGTCTGAACTTAAACTCAGTGCCATGGAAGAGTATCGTCAATTCATGTCGGAAGTGAGGTTCCGCGATTTTCTTTCAGCTTACAAGTTCATGCTGAAAACTCGCGCTTGCATACATATTAAATCGGCAAGGAAGAACGACGTGCTTTCTGCCGAGATTCAGGAAGAAGTCGCTTCACTATACGGGTTCAGTGACTCGGCACGGTTCTTCGCTCCCGAAATTATGATGCGCGTTTACTACTATAAGGCGAAGGTCGTCGTCGATGCGCTGGCAAAGGTGATGAATCTCTGCGGGAAAAGATATTTTTATCTTCCTGCGCCCTTCCTTGTGCGGAAGATCAATAGCGATTTCTATATCTCTCGAAACGAAATCATCTTAAAGACGCCGGATGTTCTGGAAGATGCGGCCAAAATTATAGAGGCATTTCATGTCTATTCCATTACGGGGAAAGAGTTCAGCTATCAGGTCGAGGATCTTCTGAAAAACAGGTCTGTTTTCATTAATAAAGAGGTCCGCTCTTCGAGTCTCGCAATGCAGAGTTTTCGCGGGATACTGAGGGGCGAAAGGGTATACGAAACACTCCGGAAAATGCATGATATCGGGGTGCTCGGCAGATTCATTCCTGAATTCGGAAGGTTGCGGCATCTCGTCATTCTGGAGGCTTTTCACCGTTATACGGTCGATGAACATACGCTCCTCGCGGTACGGAACTTTGAGCGACTAAAAAACAACAAGCAGGGCAAATTGCAGTTCCTGGCCGAGATTGTGCGGAAAGTGAAACAGGAAGTCCTCTTTCTGGCGATACTGCTTCACGACATAGGGAAGGGAGTCTCGAGAAAACATGAGGAAGTCGGATACATTATAATAAAAAGCATTTTGGAGCGGCTGCTTATCGATCAGCATGACCGGCAGAAGATAGAATTTCTCGTGCGCAATCATATTTTCCTCGCAAAGCTCGCGCTGACAAGAGATTCAGATGCCCCTGAAACTGTCATCCAGCTTGCCGAGGCGGCAGGAGATGAGGAAAATCTTGATGCCCTTTATCTTATGACTTATGCCGATATGAGCGCGGTCAACGATGAATTTTGGAATGAGTGGAAAGCGTCGCTGCTGACCGGGCTTTATACTAAGACACGCGACCATATCAGAGGTGTACGTCAGGATACCTATCCGTTGCTTGATAAAAAACTCCAGCTGTTTGTCGGGGAGATGTCGGAAAGATATCTGCTTTCAAATACCATCGAAGAAATAAAGGCAGACCAGGCCCAAACCAAAATCGCGAAGAAGGAGGGTCTGGCCGTATCCATTAAGGAAACAGGCGATTCTGCCGCTGAAATCACAGTCGTCACCTTTAAGATGCCGCGGCTCTTTTCGAGGATCGTTGGTGTGTTGAGCGCACGGGGCCTGAACATTATACGTGCCAGGCTCTTTACCGGCGGCAAGGGAATGGTCATTAGAAAGATCATCGTGTCAAACTGGGGAAACTTATTCTGGGACGGGATGGAAACAGGCATCATGCATGATCTGCAGAGAGTTATTCTCAACGATGAATCGGTGGACCTGAATCAGATGTCGCCCACCGAGAAAAGGACCCATTCGAAGAGATTCGAGACTTTCTTCGAGATAGACAATGAATCATCCGGCCGGTACACAATTCTTGAAGTCATGCTGCCGGATAAAATAGGTCTTTTATATGACATTACCATTCGTCTGTATAACTATAAAATTGATATACTATCTGCGGTAATCAATACTGACGACGGCACGGCCCATGATGTATTTTATCTGCATAAGGACGGCGGCAAACTTGGTTTTGAAGACTGCCTGCACGTCCTCAACGAGTTGTGGGCCGTCGAGAAGGGCACCGGGTAGGAGTTGACGGAGTGCGGGTTAATAAAAAGACTGTTTACATAGCGATCACAGTATTTATAGTAAGCCTCCTCTTCTTGGTAGGGCGGGGGCCCTATATCTCGAATTCACTGAAAAAACTCATTCTTCCCGAGCTGGAACTTATGACCGGCAAGAAGATTATCGCGGGAAAGATATATATCAACGCCTTTCCATTATTCATCGAGATGAAGGATGCGATTGTTTTTAATGAAGATGGGGCAAAGCTGCTCTCGGCCGAAAGGGTCAAGGGGTACGTAAGCCTGACCGGACTTATGACGAAAGAACTGGTTATTAACAGGCTGGTGATCAGGAATTCCGAAGTCCGTGTCGGGAAAAACGAACTTGAGGAGGTCCTTGAGAACGTCAGGAAGTATCTGGCCATCGTGAGAAAGGATGCTCTTAAGGTTGCAATCCGCACGGTTGTCCTGGATAATTCTTTTCTGGACCTTCATGATGGTGAAAATAGGGTTTCGATGAAAAGTGCCTATTCTGAAGCGATGCTGGCAGACAAGCCCTCTTTTAATCTCTCTCTTCGCGAGTTGAACCTGCACATGCCCGGCATTCCGGACGTGTCAGGGACAGTAGATGCTGTTTTTTCCATGGATAAAGACATCTTCGATATAAGAAGTTTGAAGGTCGGCGCTTATGGTTCCCGGATAAAATCGAGCGGTATAATTGGCACAAGACCTGTTGCCGGTGAAATAAAGACGGAGATCGAGTTATTGGTTGAATCCGTCAAGAAGGTATTCGGGCTGAGTAAACGCGGAGAAGGAAAGATCAATGCCAGCGGGACGATAAAGGCGAAGAATTTCTCATCACTTGCGGGTTTTAGCCTCGACCTCAAAATCAGCGGAGATCTTTATCTCGAAACTCTCATGGAACTGCTTAAGGTCGACGAAAAACTTGCAGGACATGTAGAGGTAAAGGGAACGATTACCGGTCCGCTGAACGACCTCCACGGCAATGCTATGGCTAATATGGACAATGGGAACTTGTTTGGGGTAAAGCTCGACAAGCTTAAATGCGCCATCAATTATCAGGATAAGATCATGAGGTTTACCGACGCCCATGCATCGCTCTACGGAGGCAGCGCAACCGCTGAGGCAATGATCAACCTGCCTGTGGTCAATTATTACAGATTCAAAGTTTTCGCAAGGCAGGTCGGAAGCAATGGGTTGTTTGAATTGATTAAGTGGGATCCCGGCATCGCGCCCGGCAAGGTGGACGGCGAGATCTCATCGGAAGGAAGCAGTTTCAGCCCGCAAGGCAATTTTTCATACAGGAGTTCGGGAGGCAAAGACGTGCTTGAAAGAGTACACGCTATCGACGGCACTTTCAGCATGGTGGAAAATGTAGTAACGTTACCCCGGTTGAGCATATCCACTGGCGCCACATCGATATCTGCGACAGGCTCTGTGGACCTGCCGAAAAACGTTCTTTTCTTCAGGGCAAACGGGGTTACGACAGACATTCATGATTTAACCTCTCCCTATTTTACCGCACTGTCCGGTCCCGCTTCATTAGGTGCCGTATTGTCCGGAGATGTCGGAGATCCGGTGCTGGATCTCAAATTCAAGTCGGGCGGCGCGAAATTCTTTGCAGGCAAGTTAGACCTGCCGAACTTCACACGACCGCATACAATATCTTTTAGCTCGGTAGACGGGGATGTCACTTACAAGAAAAACCTCCTCATCGTCAAGAATTTCCAGGCTGTCTCAGCCGGTATGGCCATTAAGACGATCGGTCAGATCCATTTCCCAAAGGCGAAGAATCTGTTCGATGTCATATCTCCTGTCTATGATCTCCGGATAAGTTTTGATAATGGAAATTTAAAGGACCTTTCGGCCATGCTTCAGGGGGCACCGCCGCTGCTGGGATCATTCAGATCATCATTCAGTTTCATAGGTCCGGGCGAACTGGCAAGGGCCTCAGGGGACTGGCACGCATGGGACATCATTATGCCCGGGGACTACAGTCTGGACAAGGCCGACGCTGTCCTGGCATTCGAAAAAGGAGAGTTCACCTTTAAATCGCTGACCCTGAAAAAAGGGCCAATATCCCTCAATGCAAATGGCATGGTGACTCTCGATAAAAGGTACGATATGTCGGCGGCCATGAAAAACCTGGATTTGCTGTCTGTTCTTCCGGTCAAGATGCAAGAGAAGCTGAAGGACAGCAATCTCAGGCTCATCTCATTGTCGGACGTGACAATTAGCGGTCACGGAACTTTTGCCGAGCCATATCTGAAACTCAACGGACAGTTAAGATACAGGGACCCCGGACGTGAACAGTCATCAGGATCGGGAATGGTCACGGCTGAACTGAGAGGAAAGAACGCAACTCTGGCCGGAAATTTTATGGATGGCAAGATCAAGGTCCGGGGGGCCTCAA
>JBGOVD010000233.1:0-4384 GCA_041477935.1 Dissulfurispiraceae bacterium
AGCAGGATGAATGGATGGACAGTGTAGAAAAGGAATAACAGCGCTAATTTATTCGGCATATATATACTACAGCGGAGGAATAATGGTTAAGCACATCGTAATGTGGAGGTTGAAGGACAGGGCTGAGGGGGCGAGCAAAAAGGAAAATGCCCGCAAGGTGAAGCAGACCTTTGAAGATCTGAACGGCAAGGTCCCCGGAATGCTTAAGCTGGAAGTCGGTATCGATTACGCGATGACCGATGCCTCAAGCTGCATAGTCCTCTATTCTGAGTTTGCCGATCAGGATGCGCTTGACGGTTACAGGGCACATCCCGAATTTAAAAAGGCGGCGTTGTTCATCAAATCCGTCGGCACCGAGCGCCGTATGGTTGATTACGAGGTTTAAATCGATTCATAACCAGGATGGAAGGAATGTATCGGAGTCTTTATAATGCGGGCGGTTTGCGAAATCCTGAAGATCGGTCATAATTGAAGTATGGATGATATTCGGTCCGGTCAGCTGGGGATCTAAAATATGAGGGTTCTCTCTGCATTCCTGGGTGCATTTCTAATCTTCATGGTCCTGTGGGAATCATTCGAGACGATCATATTCCCCCGCCGCGTGACCCGACGTTATCGCCTCACGCGTCTCTTCTATCGGAATACATGGCGTCCATTTCAGGCCGTTGTCGGCATTGCCGTTCCTGTCAAACAGAGGGAAACAGTCCTGAGCTTCTTCGGCCCGCTTTCGCTGTTGCTGTTGCTTAGCATATGGGCGGGCGTCCTGATTACCGGCTTTGCCCTGCTTCACTGGGCCGATGGCTCATCGGTGCAGACGAACCAGGGAACTGCTGGCTTTTTTACCGATCTGTATCTGAGCGGTACCACCTTCTTTACTCTCGGATTGGGTGATGTCACACCCAGCAGCCCGGTTGCGAAGCTTCTCACCGTTATTGAATGCGGGATGGGACTGGGGTTCCTCGCCCTCATTATCAGCTATCTTCCTGCGCTCAATCAATCGTTCCAACGCCGGGAAGTCAGGATCTCACTACTTGATGCCCGGGCTGGCTCTCCGCCGAGCGCTGCCGAAATTCTGAGGCGGCACAATAATGAACATAGACTCGAAGCCCTTCGAGTCCTGTTCCATGAGTGGGAGCTTTGGTCTGCGGAACTGCTTGAGAGCCATCTGTCATATCCGGTACTCGCGTATTTCCGTTCACAGCACGATAACCAGTCGTGGCTTGCCGCGCTGACGGCGATCCTCGATGCCAGCGCGCTTGTCATGGTCGGGGTTGAAGGCGCGTGTGCCAGACAGGCCGAACTTACCTTTGCAATGGCCAGACATGCTATAGTCGATCTCTCGATTATTTTCAGAAGACCGCCGCGACAACCGGCACATGATCGTCTTCCATCCGAAACCCTGACTGCCATGCAGGAGTCGCTTAAAGAGGCCGGCCATCAGCTTCTTGACGGCCATGACGCCGAAAAAAAACTGGCAGAGCTGCGAAGCTTGTATGAGCCTTATGCCTACTCCATGTCCAGCTATTTCCGGATGCCCCTTCCACCATGGATGCTCAAATCTGACCGGGCGGACAATTGGCAGATGAGCGCATGGGAGAGGAGTTCGGCAGTCAAAAAGACAATGAAGCAGATTGAGGAAGACTGGCATTTCTAGGTATTGCGCTCCTTATCAGTCGCGATCAAAACTAATACCGCTGGTCTTCTTCCGCCGAATACGATTGCACGATATAATGTTTTAGTAAGCCGTCATTGCTACGCAGGAGGAGGTAACGAGAAATGCCGACCGCAGAAGCAGCACGCTTGGTAAAGTTGATTCAGGAAAAGACAGGAGAGCTCAAGGACGTTTGCAAGGGGGTTGACGAAGAGACCGCATCGAGCGCGCCAGAGGGTCGCTGGTCGCCCAAGCAAATCCTGTCGCACCTTTGCGGCCCCGAAGGATTGGGTCTCATGGCCTCACTGAGGGCGTTTCTGGATCTGGACACGCCGCGCCTGGACATAGAGCCCGAAAATCCTTTTTATACTGCGAAAAGGGCGAAGATGACAATGGCTCAATTGCTTGCCGAGTTGGACGCTGAATATGGCCGGATTGCCGAACTCACAGCCGGACTGACTGATGCTCAACTGGCGCGTAAGGCCCATATCCCGCTCGTAAAGGATACGCCGATGGGCGAATATCCGACACTTGCAATGTGGATTCAGGCTATTGCGGAATATCATGTCGGCTTTCACGTCGACCACATGCGGGAGATCGTAAAGGCACTCGGCAAGGCTTAAGATTAAGACGGTACACTGTCCTTACCTCTGAATTCCTGCATCGCCCAGGCCACGCGTGTTCCCGGATCGCCGAAAATGCCGGGCGGCGCCGCATCGATACGCTCCAGCCTTGCGCGAAGGCCGGCCATGTTGGCGATCTGGATACCGAGCCCCGGACGCGCATTAAGTTCGAGAAGTAGCGGCCCCTGATCGCGGTCGATCACCACATCGACGCCCAGATATCCGAGTCCGGTCATGTCGAAGGCTGAAGCCGCCATCATGAGTATCTTTTCCCAGTAGGGTACTTGTATGCCGCCGACCGGCCTGCCGGTATCGGGATGGTGCGTGACGACTCTTGAACCGTGGACTGCGGTGCCGGTCCTGCCGCTCGCAATATCGATCCCCGCACCGATAGCCCCCCGATGGAGATTGGCCTTGCCGTCCGAGGCCTCTGTCGGCAGCCTGACCATTCCCATCACCGGCACCCCCCGATATACAACTATCCGGATGTCGGGTACCCCCTCATAAGAGACCTGTGCAAAGACCGGATCGGGATTGATGAGCGCCTCAAGGATGGCTGCGTCTTCGAGCCCCGAAAGGGAATGGGTCCCCGACAGGATGTCGGAAATATGGTAGACCAGATTTGCCAGCGAGATCGTCTTGCCGTTCTGATCGATAAACCCTCCGGCAGTACGGGCCGTTATGAGAATGATTCCGCTGCCTCCGGTGCCCCTGGCCGGCTTCACGACAAACCTGCTTCTATCCCCGACAATCTTAGCCAATGCAGCCAGGTCGCCGTGGTGGGAGATGATATGGTACAGGGTCGGGGTCGGTATGTCATATTTTACGGCCAGCTGTTTGGTCATTACCTTGTTGTCGACGAGCGGATACGTCGACCGGGGATTGTACCGCATGATGTACTCGCCGTTTCTGCGATTAATGCCGAGGACCCCCATCTTAATGAAATGACGAAAGGGCCAGATCACGATTCCTCCTTCAGGTTCCTGAATCGCAGGAATTCCGAAAGCCGGTAGCCGGTGTATCGGCCGAGGAGCACCTGGGCTGCCATCACGACCAATAAGAGCTCTGGATAGACAAAGAAGGTGAGCTGGAGGGGTTCAAATTGTATAATCCCGTAGGTTATCGTTGCGACAGCAGCACTTCCTGCGGCAGTGCGGAGACCCTCCCGTATGCCCTCCTCCTCGACGATGACAAAGAAGCGTTCGATAGCCATGGTCAGGATCACGAAGGGAAGCAAACCTATGGCCATGAATGCCTTCAATTCAAACTTGTTGCCGATGAGGGCAAAGATAATAAAACAGGTTATGACCAATGTCAGCATCACCGAGAGGCGTGGGACCAGCAGGAGTCTGATTCTCTCTATCGAACGCCGTGCCGCATAACCTATCAGAAGGACTGCTGCAAAGATTCCCAGCCCGTAGGCAAGCCCTGTGTTCCGAAATGCGAGCGCCATGAGGACCGGCATGAAGATGCCGAAGGTCGGAAAGCCTATGACATTACGCAGTACGCAGATCAGCAGAGCACCGAGGGGAACGAGGATGAGTATCCGGAAAGTTCCCTGGTACTCAGCCGGCAAGCGAAAAAGCGACCAGTGATCTAGCAGGCGGCCCGAACCTTTGACGCGTTCATTTTGAAGGTCCCACTGGCTTATGATCCGCCTGTTCAGGGACCATCTGATATCGGAAATTTCTCCCTTGAGCGGACGGACCACCGGCAAGGTGCCCCTTGTCAAAGGAAGAAGCATAACGGAATCTGGCAGCAGCGTTCCTGTTTCAGGCTGTACTATTTGCCACTCGCGGCCAGTCCAAACCTCGATCCATTTTGTCGTTTCAGAAGTTACACTTTCTTTGAGCATGAGCCCCTCGACCGCATGCGCATTAAGACCGGCGGCCCTTAGCAGTGTTAAAAAAGCCTTAACCGTGCCGAGTCTCCTCTGCATGTCCGACCATGCCTTCAGGTCTTCGGCGCCCTTTTGAGAAGTATCCCAATTCCCGGCAAGGCCTGTGATTGCCGCTTGCAGTCTGGCGGGCAGGGGCAACTGTTGCACATTCGACATTAGTCTATCAGCAATGTCCTGTTCCGGCTTTTCGAGCCCCTTCGGATATGGGCC
>JBGOVD010000348.1:0-3147 GCA_041477935.1 Dissulfurispiraceae bacterium
CACGGGGGTACGCTTTTGGCCCTGCTGCTCTGTTTTTACAGGGATTGGATAACCATGATTACGAAAGATCGGCGCACGCTGGCAGCGGTAATGATCGCCGCGGTTCCAGCCGGCATCGCAGCGCTTCTCCTGCAAAAGATCGTCGAACATACTCTCCGCAGCCCGCTCGTCATCGCCGTTGCCCTCGTTGCCTTCGGTTTTGTAATGTTATATGCCGACCGCTATGCTGCCCGTTATGCACAGAGATCCAAATCCGAGCCTTCCTGGGGCGAATCACTGGCCATCGGCCTGGCGCAGTGCCTGGCGCTCATCCCGGGCGTTTCACGTTCGGGCATAACCATGTCTGCAGGATTGTTCGCTAAACTCACGAGGGAAGGAGCGGCGCGCTTTTCCTTCCTGGTATCGACACCGCTGATCGGCGGGGCTACGCTCTATGAAGGCAGAAAGATCGTCGCCAACTCCGGAGAATACCGCCTGGACGTCTTCGCTGTGGGCGTCATTGCCGCCGCAATATCCGGGTTCTTTGCTATCCGTTTTCTGCTGAGCTATCTCAGGACCCACCGGTTCGATGCTTTCGTGTACTATCGCTTCGGCCTTGCTGCTATAATAATACTGTTATGGCTGAAAGGGTAATTACGGAGACTGAAGAGGAGTTAGCCTACCAGCCGGCCCGCAGCCGGAGGCAATCTTCGCCGGGCGGCAAGAGCGGGGACCACGAGCACCGCAAGATTCGCGCAATAATCGGCATCCTTGCGATACTGGCCGGTATTTACCTGACGATCTCTCTTGTATCTTTCAACAAATGGGACCCTTCGTTCTTCACCTTTTCCGACCGGGCGGTGCAGAATTATGGCGGCCCTGTGGGCGCTTATCTTTCTGACCTTATCGTCGCCCTGGTCGGGCTGCCGGGATATCTTCTGCCTGCATTCCTGTTCATCTACGGAACAAGAAAAATTCTCGGCATGGAACGGAACCTATTCCATTTACTTGGATCGGCACTTATTATTCCCGCCCTTGCCATGCTTGTAGAACTGATATCTAAAACGTCATCCCGCTCTTTCGATCCCTCCGGCGGTCTTATCGGCATGATTCTCTCTGATATATTCCAGGGCATGCTCTCGATTGTCGGCGCGTACATCTTTTGTGTCGCCCTCATCTCGGTTTCGATGGTCCTCATCAGTCCGGCGTCGATATTCTCATTCATCATCGAGCGAAAAAAAGGTAGAGAGATCAAAGAGAAGCCTTCTGCCCCGATCGAGGAACCCGAATTCGATATCGAAGAAGAGGAGCCGGAAGAGTTTACGATACGCGAAACGCGTCCGAAGCCGGTAGCGCAGCCTCGCCCCGTCATAAGGAAGATCGACGAAACAGGGTATCAGCTGCCGTCCCTCGATTTGCTCAAAGAAACGGATGATGTGCCTGGCCCGACAAAAGAAGAGCTCATGTCGGCCGCGTCGGGCCTCGAGCGAAAGATGGCCGACTTCGGAGTAAACGGCAAGATAAAACAGGCCCATCCCGGACCTGTGGTAACTATGTTCGAGTTCGAACCTGCCCCCGGCGTTAAGATCAACAGGATAGTGTCCCTTGCCGACGACCTGGCGCTCTCGCTGCGCGCCCCAAGCATTAGAGTCTATCCTATTCCCGGCAAGGCGACCATAGGCCTCGAAGTTCCTAACCGCCTGCGGGCCTCGGTAGCGCTGAAGGATATCATTTCATCCGAAACCTTCCAGAAAAGCTCTTCCATGCTCACCCTGGCGCTCGGCAAAGACATTTTCGGCAATCCGATAGTCTCTGACCTCGCCAGGATGCCGCATCTCCTGGTTGCAGGAGCTACCGGTTCAGGCAAAAGCGTGTCCATGAACACCATGATCACCAGCCTCCTGTACAAGGCCACGCCCAACGAGGTCAAGATGCTCATGATCGACCCAAAGCTCCTCGAACTTTCAGCCTATTCGGACATCCCGCATCTCATCTCGCCTGTCATCACAAGCCCCAAGGACGCATCCGACGCCCTGAAGAAGATGGTCCTCGAAATGGAGCGGCGTTACCGTCTGCTGGCGGAACAGGGGGCGAGAAATATAGAGACTTTCAACCGTCAGGTCTCGCCGTCGGAGCGCCTGCCGTACATCGTGGTCTTCATCGATGAGCTTGCCGACCTTATGTTCACAGCGCCGGCTGATGTCGAAAATGCGATTGCCCGTCTTGCCCAGATGGCGCGTGCTTCAGGCATCCACCTTATACTCGCTACCCAGCGCCCGTCGGTAGACGTTATTACCGGGTTGATCAAGGCAAATTTTCCGGCGAGAATATCGTTTCAGGTCACATCCAAGATCGATTCGCGCACGATCCTCGACTCCATGGGTGCTGAAAAGCTCCTGGGCATGGGAGACATGCTCTACATGATACCGGGAGTTAAGATCGTCCGGATTCACGGCGCCTTCATCAGCGATACAGAGGTTAAGGACATCACAAGTTTTGTAAAGAACCAGGGGACCCCGGATTATACATCCTTCGAGAGTATTGTAGTAGTGGATGATCAAAAAGGCGGCCTGAGCGCAGACGAGAGGGATGAGATGTACCAGCGTGTCGTAGACTTCGCAGAATCGGCGGGAGAGGTTTCCATTTCATCCATACAGCGGCGATTCAAGATAGGATACAACAAGGCAGCCACTATAATGGAGCTGCTCGAAGAAGACGGCTTCGTAGGTCCGCCCAAGGGCGCCGGCAAGCCGAGGGACTTCATCAGGAGGCGATATAATGAAAAAAATTAGCGCCATTTTCTTTTTGCTGAGCTTTCTTCTGGCCCCGGTCTTGTCTGTACATGCGGAAGAGGACCAGGTGGCGAAGATACAAAAAGCTTATGAAAGCATTAAAGACATCAAAGGGAACTTTGTACAGAAGAGCTTCATCAAAGACCTTAAACGGACCGACATTTACAACGGCCGCTTCTTCATCAAACCGCCGAAGATGAAATGGGAATATACGGGTGAAAGGCCTCAGGTGATCTACGTAAATGGAAATGAAATCATAATCTATCAGAAAAAAGAGAACCAGGTTATAAGATCCAAATTCGACCGGGCCACTTATGGACAGGCCCCGATCAGCCTTCTTGCGGGCTTCGGCAATATCAGGCAGGAATTCGACATC
>JBGOVD010000188.1:0-4985 GCA_041477935.1 Dissulfurispiraceae bacterium
CTGCGACCATTCCTGCGAAATTGGTACCCTGAACGGCAAAGGGTTCGCCGAATTTGACCGAAATATCCTGGGCCTTGCCACCTGAGGGTGTAACCGTGAACTTGAAGACTGCGTTCCTGTTCGGTTCAAATCCGAAGCTCGACTGGTAAAAAGTGATGCCTTTGTAAGAGAGCGGCGTGTTGACCTCTATCTCCTGCTTCATTATTTCCTTCCCATGTTCAAGTACCGTCAACCAGCTTTTATACTCCTTCGGCCTGTCTGAATCGGGGTAAAAATTAACATCGAAATCATCGCAGCGCAACTCGAATCCCAGCGGGATCTCCTGCCCGTTGCTCCTGAACGCAACAGGTGACGACGTGCCTTCCAGAAGATTCAGGCTGCCGTTAAATCCGAACTTCATTCCTACAACAGCACCCAACAGGATCAGGAGGATGCTGAGATGAGTGACATACACCCCGAGCCTGCTGTATCTGCCTTTTTCGGCGCAAATCTGGGTCATGCCGCCCTCTGTGCGGATATCACCCCTGAACCCGATTCTTTTCAACGAATCCTTCACCTTCTGCCCGGTCTTCTCGACATTACCCTTGAGGAGCACTTCCTGTTTCGAGGTAATGGCATTGATCTGCTCATCACTGAGCGGCGTGATCGGCGTATTGACGACTTTCCATATTTTGGGCAGGCGGTCTATGGAACAGACAACCAGGTTGGCTGCGAATATAAAGAGAAGCCCCATGAACCACCATGAACCGAACATATCGGTAAAGCCCATTGCATCGAGCGCCTTGAAGAGGGTCGGTGCCGCGGACTCTCCGAAGAACTTCGCCAGCAGCTTTATATTACGCTCCGGCTCCGCCTGCTGTTCAATGATAGTCCCGACTATAGAGGTGAGGGATATTATTGAAAAAACGACGACCGCAAGGGAGACCGATGAAAAATATTGCCACACTCTGTCGACAATTCCCTGTTTTTCCTTTTTAGTATCCAATATCTGCTCCTTCTTATCCCTGGAGATTATCTTTATTAGCGCTTATCCTGAACAGCTGTCATAGTTCTGTATGCCGACTGGTTTGAAGCATGAATTTAATGTTAACAAAAACCGGCTCAATCTTCAACATTAATGCAGAGGGAGACGGCCGCGGATGAGAAATGGTATCAGGCAGTCTTTACAGGCTCCACATCACCCAGAGGCGGTCCGCTGAAGGGGATGCCGACTGTAACGAGAGTACCATTACCAGTCAAACTCTCTATTGCCATCCTGCCACCGAGTAAGTCCGCTGTTGCGCGGGCGATGCAAAGTTCGAGATGAGAAGAGATAAAGGCATCTTTCCTCATTATCATTCCGATGAGCTGTTCGTCCAGTCCGCGACCGTTATCCGAAACCGACAGCTCGAGATATTCTGCCCCGTCCTCCGATATGTGCGAAGGTAAAAGTGTTATTGTGCCGACCTCTGTATTCCTGATCGAATTTCTCAGGAGTGACGCGCTGAGTATCCGTAATAATTTCCTGTCGACAGGCACCAAAAGCCCCGAGATGTTTTCGGGACATTCTGCAATCAGTTCGATCTCTTTTCCACCGACGAGGATACGACAGGCATCTTCGACCTCCGTCAACATTTCGCAGACACTGAATTCTTTTTTCGATATGCGCGACGGATCTTGCCTTAGACTGAAGAGTTGATTCAGGTCCACAATAGTCACTGCAAGACCCCTTATCTCGGCTGCTGCACTTTCGACATCCCTTCCGTGACCGGACATATCCGCTCCAGCAGTCTCAAGGCCCGCTGCAATGCTGTCGAGCCTGGCCTTTATTTCTGCCGGCAGAATGTCCGAGATGGGCACTTTGGCGCGACCGCCTTCAGCCCCATAAGAGTCCCTGCCGGATATCGTCCTTCTCCTGCTTAAACCGAGTATCATCTGCGAAAAGCCATCGGCAAGCAGCTTCAACTCGCCGGTAAATCCCTTCCTCAAATTCACGCGCAGGTCTTCTTCGGCAATGGACTGAGCAGCTTTAACCAGCTTGGCCAGGGGCTTTTCTAAGAGTCTGGGGGCGGCAAAAAAGCCCTGCAGCAACATCACCAGAACAATCAGTCCCGCAAATGAAAGATAGACCGTCATCAGTGGTCTCAGCGGCTTTGCAGCCTCGGCGGCATCAAGCGTGGCAATCAGCCTAAGCTGACCGGACCTGAGAGGAGCGGCTGAATAGTAAAGTCCGTCCCGATAACCGACTTCTTCGCTGCTTCCGGTCCGGATATTGTACCGAACGGTGCCTACATCGGTTATATCCTTGGCAGCCACGACGTTGCCTGCAGAGTCTATGATCGAAACTTTCCCGGTCTCATAGAAACCCTTCTCGACCTTGAGAGAGGTCGCCAGATCGGCAGGATTGGGAATTGCGACTATCAAGGTCTGCAATTCCTGCCCTTCAGGCATCACAGGAGCTGTGAACAAGAGGCTCTCCGAGTTGGCTCCAGAACCGATCCTGCCTGCAATGAGATCTGCCTTTCCGGGAGACGCCTTTTTAAAGATGTCATGATCGGCCCACTCCCGGCCGACGGATTCTCCGTTGGTGCTCCAGATAATCTTTCCGTCCGCCGACAGAATCGATATCTCCCTGAACTGCCCGAATCCCTCCATAAACTTTGCTATCCTCTGCCGGGCCTCGGCACCGACGGCGCCGGACTTTTTATCCTTCGCATCAGGCGCCGCAGTATCGTCTTTAGCCACTTGCCCTTTGATGATCACCTGGAGGCCGTTCGCCACTGCATTGCTCCTGGCGATTTCATCGAGAGCCTTCTTTCTGACATCAACCCATAATTCTATGGCGTTTTTCTTGTCGGCAAGCATGGTCACAAGCTGAGCAGAATGGAAATCTTTCAGAACGTATGTGGCGCCCGAAATGTAAAACCACATGCCGACAGCGAAATACAAGACCAGGATTAACAGGACGGGGATTACGAAGAGCCAGGTATTTAACCTGGTAAGGAAATTAACTTTCATTGAACCTTATACTGCCTTTTTCAGAAGAGGACATTACCCTGTTCCTGCCGGCAGCCTTGGCTTCGTACAGTGCCTGATCGGCCCTGATGATCAGACTGTCGGGCTGCAGATCGAATTCACTGTCCGTCGATGTCACCCCGCTGCTGACGGTGACAGGAAGCTTGACTGTATTCTCCTGACAATAAAAATCACTCTCCTGGATTGCGACCCTGATCTTTTCGGCTGCCGTAAGGGCGTCATCCGCGCTGGTATTGGAGAGCAGAATGACAAATTCCTCGCCACCATAACGGGCGACGATGTCATGGGCCCTCAGCGATGATGTGAGCGTCTTCGCCAATTGCCTGAGCACTTCATCGCCGCAGCTGTGCCCGTATGTGTCGTTGATCTTCTTGAAATGATCGATGTCCAGTATGATGAACGACAGCGGCTCATGATATCTGGCGGCCCAGGCAAGCTCTTCGATAAACCTTTCCATGAAAAATTTACGATTATAGAGACCGGTCAGATAGTCTCTCACGAGCAGTTTTTCGAGCTCCTTCATCTTTTCGCAAACGTAACCGATATTCCGAATCCTGGCAACTATCTCTTCCTTGAAAAAGGGTTTGGAAATATAGTCATACGCGCCGAGTTCATAGCACTTTGCTATCTTGGCCGCAGATTTGCCCGAGGCTATGAGGATTACAGGAATGTCCCATGTCGAAGGGGCCGACTTAAGCTTTGAAAGGATCTCAATGGCAGATGGACGTGCCAAAGCCACATCAAGCATCACCATCTCGGGAGTGTCATGGTATATAGTGTCGATGGTCTGTCCGCTTTTATCTACCATCAAGCATTCGTGACCTTCGGCTTCGAGGATCATTCGCAGCTCCTTTTCCGAGGTACGGGCGTTGGTGGCGACCAATACTTTCATAACACTATAATATACAACAATTCCGATCTAAAATACTCTCATTTAACAAACGCATCCAACGTCTTCACAAGAGCTTCAGCCTTTTTCAGGGTCTCATGGTATTCTCGTTCCGGATCGGAATCAGCCACGATCCCCGCACCGACCTGGATATAGGCACGGCCGTCCTTGACCACGAAAGTGCGTATAATGATATTAAGGTCCATATTCCCTGAAAACCCAATGTATCCAAGGGACCCGGTATACGGGCCTCTTCTTACCGGCTCAAGCTCATCTATTATCTCCATGCAACGTACCTTTGGAACCCCCGTGATCGTCCCGCCCGGGAATGTCGCCCGGACAACATCGAGGCATGTCATACCATCATTCGCCAAACCCCTGACGTTCGACACGATATGGATTACGTGAGAATAGTCCTCAGTGATCATCAATTCATCGACCATGACACTGCCGTATCGTGATACACGTCCGATATCATTTCTTTCGAGATCTATGAGCATGATGTGCTCTGCCCTTTCTTTCTCGTTGAGAAGGAGTTCAGAGCGCATCAAGGTATCCTCTGTGCCATCTTTCCCCCTCGGCCTCGTCCCTGCGATTGGCCGGGTCTCGATGATGCCGTCCCTCATCTCGACGAGCCTCTCAGGCGATGAGCTCGCAATCTGATAATCGCCGAAGTCGGCATACGCGGCAAAAGGGGAAGGGTTTACTCCTCGCAATACTTCATAGATCCCCCACGGATCTGCAGCACCGATTTCAGCGGAAATGCGCTGCGACAGGTTCGCCTGAAATATGTCTCCGGCCGCGATATATTCCTTCGCCTTTTCTACAATGCCCATATATTTTTCTTTCGCCATTTCATGCTGAATCGAGGATATCAGCAGGCGAGGCTTTCCGGCGTCTGCAGAGCTGCGTTCCGGCGTCATCATCTCTGTCGTGCCGACCTGTTTCAGGATTTTAGCTTCAGCCTCATCGTAAGCAGCAGGCCAGTCGATGTCCTGAATATCCCGATAGCCAAGCCCTGTCGAGCGGGCGCCGGGGGCGCAAATAATCCATGCCCTTCTCGCCGGATGGTCGAAAGCGA
>JBGOVD010000172.1:0-5229 GCA_041477935.1 Dissulfurispiraceae bacterium
CATCCTCTGATTGATCTTCTCGAAACCGCAGTCCCATATAGGCACACGGCGTATAGTGCCGGGCCTGACATGAAGAAGCGCATATGCGAGGACTACTACCGCCAGTATTCCCAGGAAGACTATGAAGCCCGAATAGGATGCACGCTCATAAGAGACCGGGGTCAGCCACATCCAGCCGTATCGGCCTGCAGAAGAGGCAATCGTCGTACCGATAAACTGCTCTGCTATGACATCCATCCAGCCGATGAAGACGGAAGGCAGGATGCCGAGACCGAAGCAGGTCAGGGCCGCCAGGAGCATTCCTATCCGCATGGTCCAGTCGACTTCATGGATATTGGGATTATGATGGCCCCTCCAGTGACCCAGGAAAGTAACCCCGAAGGCCTTCACGAAACAGGCGGCGGCCAGTGCTCCTGTCAGGGCCAGCAGTGCAGCGCCCAGAGGTATGAGGAGCCTGATCAGGGGACTTGGCAGGGCAGGTGAAAGCAGGAATGCCTGGAATGTCAGCCACTCTGAAACGAATCCGTTAAAAGGCGGCAATGCGGAGATCGACACACAGCCAATGAGGAAAAGTGCGGCCGTCCATGGCATTTTGTGGATGAGCCCGCCCATCTCTTCCATATTCCGCTCTCCGGTGGCATGCAGCACAGCCCCCGCGCCCATGAAGAGAAGGCCCTTGAATATGGCGTGATTCATGGTGTGATAGAGTCCGGCGATGAGTCCGAGGGCGGCCAGCAGAGGCAGATTGAAGGACTTGAAGATCATTGCCAGCCCGATCCCGATCAGGATGATGCCGATATTTTCGACTGAATGATATGCAAGAAGCCTCTTCAGATCATGCTGCATCAGCGCGTAAAGAACGCCCATGACTGCCGAGATGAGGCCGAGACTCAATACAATAGCCCCCCACCAGACCGGGAATACATGAATCAGATCAAAGGTCACCCTCACTATACCGTAAATAGCCGTCTTGAGCATTACGCCGCTCATCAGTGCCGAAACATTGGATGGCGCAACCGGATGGGCCTCCGGCAGCCAGACATGGAGCGGAATGACGCCGGCCTTTGCGGCGAATCCGAAGAATGAAAGGAAAAAGGCCGCTGTCGCCCATTCAAGGGGCAGCCGGGCTGTGCGCATGGCATCGAATGTATACCCGCTGAAGCTTTCCGACTTGGTGGCGAAACCGGCCAAGACTCCAAAGGATAAAAGTATGGCGATGGCCCCCACATGAGCAACGACAAGGTATAGGAAGGCGGCCCGCCGGTTTTCCAGCCGCTCGTTTTCGAAGATTACAAGGAAGTAAGACGCCGCTGCCATGATCTCCCACGATACGAGGAAACATAGGGCATCGTCTGCCAGAACAACCATGAGCATCCCCGCAATGAAGAGGCAATAAAAGATAATGAGGCTGGTTACAGGCCGTTGCCCGAGGTATCCTTTAATATAGCCGACGGAATATATCGAGACGAAGAAAGAGAGTAGCCCGATCACCGTAAGGAAAAAACCCGAAAGAGCGTCGAGCCTCAGGTGAAAAGGCAGGTCAGGCAGGCCGATCGGCAGAACAGCCTGATTCACGGCGCCACTGCTCACCGCCCAGATACCGGCGGCTGCTCCCAGGAATGATGCAACTGTGGCGAGTGCGAAAGACAGAGTGATAAGAAACTTCTGCTGCCTCCTGAACAGAGGTGCCAGCAGCGCCGTGGCGAACAGCAGCAGTACCGATGCTCCGGCCAGTGACATGGGATCGCATATCATACCACGGCCCGGCTGAAGATTTGCGTCTCTTTTTGTGTCAGCACACGCAATATCTCGTCCCTGTAAAGCTCTTCTGAAGCCTGCAACCGTTTGACCGCCGAAATGACCTCTTCGTCCCGCAACAGCCTGAGCAGCTTTGCCTGAATCCTCAGGAAGCGCCGTTCGCTCTTCGGAAAGATGAAGAACAGGGTGTCCACATCCTCGTTGTCGACCGAGCCGAAAGGGATCGGCCTTTCGAGGCGGCAGAGTGCGATGCAAGAGGAGGCTGTGAATTTTCCGATGGAACCGGGATGAGGAAGCGCGATACCATTGCCGACCGATGTCGGACACAAAGCCTCGCGGTCCATGATTGAGGTAAAAAGCTTCGTTATATCGATATCGGCATTCTGTATTTTTATGCGCGCCAGGCTCGATTGGACAGCCTCTTCTTTCGTAGTGGCACAGATAGCCTGATAAATACCGCCGCGCTGGAGGAATTCAGCTATCGAAATAGATTCCTCGTCACCGGCGTTATTTTCTGACGCTGTTTTATACGAAAATGCCCTGGTATCTTCCATCCAGGACATGATCTCTCTCCTGTCGAAACGCCACTGACCGCCCACCCTGAAGCAGGGGATAGTTTCATTCTGGATCATGCGGTATATAGTCTTATCCGAGACCTTCAAAAGTCCGGCAACATCTTTAACGCTTAAGTTCATAATTGTCTAATATTGTCCAGTAATGAGCATTTATGCCACAAGATGGTATTCTAAATTCCAAATTACCGCTTTGTCAATATTTTTTCCGCTCTAGTTCCCCTACCCAAAAATAACCCGCAAAGGTGATTCTATTAAACTATCCCCGCGTTATACCATAGAATTAAGGGAGGGGGGGCTTTTTCATCCCGAAAGCAGATACTCGAGAGGAGGGATACTCTACTACCTGCCCTCTCGCCTTACAAGATTGCGAGCCCGACCCGATTACGCTTTTTTTCGGCCCTATTCAGCCGAAATCAGAGTAACCTCGAATGTCAGATCATGCCCTGCCAGTGGGTGATTGCCGTCGATAGTAAATGCTTCTTCATTCTCTCCTATCACTTTAACAGACATGGCTTTGCCGTCAGCGCGGTAGACCGTAACTGTCTTTCCTACTTCGTAAAAAACAGGGGCCTTAGCCTTGGGCATCTGGAAGACGCGCTCCTCTTTCCTCGGGCCGTATCCCTGATCCGAAGGAATTTGAATGACCTTGAACTCGCCCACGGTCATTCCGATCACGCCCTCGTCGAGCGGACCCAAGACCGCGCCATCCCCCACAACAAACTCCAGCGGCCCATGCGTATCCGATGTCTCGAAAGCCGTACCGTTTTCAAGCTTCAGTTGATATGACAATTTAACCTTATCACCTTTTTTTACTGCACTCATAGCTCAAAACCTCACTGTATTTATTGGACACATTTGAATTCAATCCTGCAATGTTCCACGTGGAACAATCTTTCTAATCGACGACTTTCCTTTCCTCGATAAAGGCATCCTTCAGGAGCCGGCTCTGGCGCTCAAAGGCCTGCCTTGGGTTCTTCGAGTCCTTCATGAGGGCGATTTCCTGGGTGATGAGCCGTGCAAGGTTAAGAGTATGGGTGTCTATCTTGCCCGATTCCCGCTTATATAAAGGATGGTCTTTGTTGATGTAGATGGTATTCTCCTCGGTAAAGACCTCAGGCCCCTCTTCGCCGAAACCGTCAACGCAGCACGATACGCCCGACTGGCCGAATTTTATCTTCTTTATCACTGCGTTTGGTGTCAGCATCTTGACCTTGGGCCGCTTCTTTCTCTTCTTTTTCTCTTTTGTAAGCACTTCACCACCCGCGACAATCTGCTCTTCACTTGGCGACTTTCCTTCAGGCAGTTGGCCGGCGCCTCCGATTCCTTTTGATTCCTCCTCGGCAACAGGCAATGCACCGAAAGGCGAAAGCTCCGGGTTGAGAAAGAGGGACTTGCAGATGCGCTGGAGGGCGTCTTTCAGGGCTCGGCTTACGACCCTGCTCTCGCTTTTTGCTCCGAGCCGGTTCAGGATCCTCTTAATGTCCTCCACGACCCGCGTCATGAGAGCGAGAAATGCCTGATACTCGGCAGAATCCCTGATAAATCCGGTCCGATCGCTCGTAATGGGAAGAAAGTCAGCGTTTATCTCGCCCCTCACCCGCGCCATGTTCCTTCCCCAGGTCTCCATTCCGAACAATTCGCGACGGACGGTCACCTGCTTAACCTTCACCTCGATGCCCATTTCGTCCGTCGACGCCAGGGTTTGGGGGAGGATAATGATCTCGCCGTGAACAGGCCCGAATTCAGTGCCTTCAAGGACCGGGACCTTGTGCCCTGTGAGACTCCTCGGCGTAACCGTATGATTATTAAGCCTTACCCTGAAATTGGGGGCCTTTAGCGGCGTCCCTTCGATAATCCTTGCCTCTATGTCGATGAGTTCGTATCTCCTGTTCAGGCCGGTCAACATTACAGTTGTGCCGTCCTGTTTTCTGAAGTCGGAGGGCAATATCTCAAGGGGAAGGCTCCATTCGCTTCCCGCCTTTTCCCATTCTTCCTTATCGAATACTACCCGCCCGACGAATTCCCCCCGTTTGGTAAGAACCTCGAAGCGTTCGCAGGCCGAAAGGCTCGCAAATTTACCTATACCGAACTGTCCTATCCTGTCCCTGCCGTAAACCTGGGATTTAGGTGAATAGAGTTTCTGCTGCGAGCCGATATTAAAATACTGGCGCAGGCCGTCCTTGTCCATCCCCGCCCCGTTGTCTCTAATCTCAATGGAGTCTTCGGAGACGGTAATTTCCACCAGGGTTGCGTCAGCGTCGTAGGCATTGTTGGCGATTTCACGGACAAATTCGATGCTCTCGGCGTAAAGCCTCTCACCTATGGTGATAATATGGCTCTTGTCGACCGTGACGGTTATGTATTCTTTGGTGATGCCGGCCGGTTCCATCCGACTATAATACCATCTCTGTCTGATTCATATATAGTTTTTGCTCCGATAATGTCGAATGTTCCACGTGGAACATTATTGAGCAAGCATTCGTTCGTTCTGGGCAGCAGCACAGATTTACTTCCCGCTCGAGATTGCCTCTTTGGCCTTTATAAGGCGGGTGATCGTCTCATTGACGGGAACGTGGACGCCTCTTTCGCCACCGAGTCTGACTATCGCGCCATTAAGAGCATCTATTTCAAGCCTCTTCCCAGCCTTCAGGTCATGATACATAGAGGGGTAATGCTCTTTAGTCGGCGGAACAAGCTTTTCGTAGAAGTGGTCGATATACCCTTTGGGATCAGCCCAGTGCAGGTTGATCGAATGCGCCTTGGCTACCTCGAATATTTCCACGATCAGCTGATTCATAACCTGCCTCGTATCCTCATGCTCGGCAAGGCGTCCATAATTGCACTCAAGCAGCGCCCCAAGGGGATTCAAAGCGCAGTTGTAAAGGATCTTGTCCCA
>JBGOVD010000319.1:0-3413 GCA_041477935.1 Dissulfurispiraceae bacterium
AATTTCTTCTTCAAACCTGTCAACGACTTCAGGCGATTGCTTCATTTTCTCCAAGGCAAGACGAAGGTCAAGTTTGAATGGGTAATTATGTCTGACCAAATGTCTGAATCCAAGATACTTGTCCTCCAAATACGAAGTAAAGTCTTTATCGATGATAGCGGTTCGCACCCCTTTAACATCGACGCTTTCGAATTCACTTCTCATAGATTACTTCACCCTCATATAATATGGACCCCAACAGTGACTTCTCGGCATATTCCACAAATACAATGTCAAAATCAACATGTCCGAATGCGTTCTTAAGGGCGCGATCTATCTGAGCAGCGTTATCAATAGCTACGCCTTCGATGGCAATATCAATATCTGAATCTGAATCCCAAGTCTCTTTTACCAGGGATCCGAAAATATATACTTTGCTCGGCATAATAAGGACGTAGTGCCTTGACTATTTTCTTCTTGTATAAGGCGAGCGTCCGAAGCCTTACGGCCCTATTCTGTGAATAACGCCGTTCAAGAAATTCTATGCTAATTCCCATTGTGTAACCCTCTGCTCTCAATCATAATCTTATATTTTAAGCATATCAGAATCTACTATTTTTGGCTATTTGGGGACGGTGATTACAAGCTGACAACTGGAAGTCGGTTCTAAGAGAGACGCTTTCGGTTATGAGAGAACTGGTTATTTTTTCCCGCCGACCACGGGAGCGATGGCTATGTCGCTGTATAAGGCTTTTGACGGGTCGCGCCGGATACGCTGCATCAATCTGTGGACCTTCCACATGTGAAAGTGACGCGTGACATAGTGGTGGACTACGCGGAACAGGTTCTTCGGGTAGAAAATGATGGGATTCTCGCAGGTAAAGGATGGCCGGCGATCCCGCCGTTTACGGATCGGGTGCCATCCCCCGTCGATAGGGTGGATGCCCATATGCGGATAATAGTATGAGAACCAGTGGAGACGGTTGGCCGTAGTCAGTTTCTTGTTGCTGCCCAGCGCGAACATGCGCCTGAAGACCGTTTCCATATGCTCGAAGGTATAGAAATGTTGCCATGCATCGAGGTACGCTTCCTGCAGTTCCTGCTTCGTCATCTTGGGATGCTCCATGACAGGCTGAGTTGTGTCGTACTTGTTCATGTCGGGATCCATCCACACGCCATTCTCCATCAGGCGCTGGTGGTCCTTTGAGCCGGGCAGCGGCTGCATCATTGTAAAGTACACGAGGTCGATAGGCAACTCGCGCTTGAGGAATTCCACATCCCTCCGGATTGACTCCGTCGTGTCGTTCGGGAACCCCACAATGTAGGCGCAGATGATGACGACAGGGTGCCGCTTCCAGTCAAGCATCATCCCGCGGAACTCTTCGATCTTGTTCTGGTGCTTACCTGCACCCGCCAGGTTTTCGGGATTGACGCTCTCAAGCCCCATGAACACCTGGTCGACCCCGGCGCGAACGGCCTTGTCAATGAACCGGGGGATGCGGTGGGCCTGCGTGTCGACCTGGACCTGAAGCCGCAACGGTAAGCCGCGACGCTCGCGCAGTTCGATCAGGCGGTCAAAGAGCGCCTCCCAGTTACGGTTGCGCGCCAGGTTGTCATCAGTGACGAAGAATTGGTTAATACCCATGCGGTGGTTCTCAAGGATAATGCGCTCGAGATCGTCGGCGGTGCGGAAGCGGCTTTTGTGACCGTGGACGTTGATGATGGTGCAGAAAGAGCACAGGAACGGGCAGCCGCGGCCCATATCGAAGATCGACATCTTGAGCCAGCCGCTGCGGGCCAGGGTGGAGCGGGGCAGGATCGGCACCGGCTGGCCCTGGATATCCGGCGGCCGTTCAAGAAAGTTGTATAGCGGCAAAAGCTTGCCGGCGTAGGCGTCCAGGACGACTCGCTCGAAGCGGCCCTCTTCCGCCTCGCCCGCAAACAGGCTTATCCCGAGCGCCTGCGCCTCGCGCAGGTCTGAAGGCATTTCTTTCAGCATCGCAATGCAGCCCGATACATGTATGCCCCCGACGATAACAGGAAGGCCGGCCGCGAGGAACGGCTCCGAAATGTCCACGGCCCTCGGGAACTGGTTGCTCTGAACCCCGACCAGACATACCAGCGCCCGGCCGCCGTCCTGCAGGACAAGCTGCAGCAGCTTTTTCACCGGCAGGCGCTGGCTGATCTCGTCCATCGCATACACCACTATCTCCACTTCCGGGCCGAGGACCTTCCGGTCGCGGCAGTCCGCAGCAAGAGCGTGAAGACATGCGAGCGAGTTGGAAGCGATCCAGTTAGACCGCCATTGGATGGGATAACCGTCCGCGTCGTAATGCGTGGGTTTGATCAGTATGAGGTGGAATGTCATTGTTTGAGCGGTGAGAACCTCTGCATGTTTAAATGCTAACCACCCATATGACCGTTTGTCAACCGGGTCGCTATTCGCATCGCTTTGGGCGGATGATTACCAAATACAACTCCTGTTATCGACAGATTGCCACCTACAAGCAATCTCCACATTCTCTTACATGAAAATGAGCTATTAGCCTATAGTCTCACAGCCTGCGTAGAGGCTAAAATATACAGAGGGGTTGCCTGTACAGGCTCTATAACGGCAAAGCTGCGCCGGGATAAAAGGGACTAAGTAATGAGAAATAGTATAACCAATAAACTTGCAGTCGGCTTCGGTCTCTGTATCCTGCTGTTCATAGCCTTGGTAGTGTTCAACTATACTGCTATGCGGAATCTCGGGGGAAACTATGATAATTGTGTAAAACGCTCGGTGGATATGGAGTTGGCCACTGACGCCCAGCACATCGGTCAAGACTTGTATCTGATCATCGCCAATGCCGTTATCAACAGGGATATGGCAAAAACGGAGCGCGATTGGACCGCCGGTAAAAATCAAAGCCAGGTAAAGCTGCAGATGCTGGCTGCGGCGGCCGATACGTCTGAAGAGCGTGCCAAGGTCGCGGAAGCACATGGTGCATTCAATGAAATAGTCCATATTTATGAGCAGGAGATGCTGCCGCTTATTAAAGCTGGAAGAGTAGTTCCGGGGCCGCTTGCCGACATAGATGCGACTATCGACAAACGCATAGCAGAAATTGACCGCTCCCTTTCATGGGTCGCGAAGTCCATATCGGATCAAAACCAGAAGTCTTCAGATGAGTTCCATGCCGGCCTTATGAACATTATCAGGTTCGGATTGACCATTTCATTCATTGGCGTGGTCATTGCGCTTACCATTTCCACCCTGACGACCCGGCGGATTGTTCGCCCCCTCACTGAATTGATCCGGGCGGCCCGGGAGATGGAAAAAGGGAATTACCTCGTTGAACTGAAGCACCAATCGGATGATGAAACCGGCGTGCTGACAGACGCATTCAGAAGCATGTCGGAACAGGTGACGAAAAGGACGGTCGAACTGCAAT
>JBGOVD010000381.1:0-2741 GCA_041477935.1 Dissulfurispiraceae bacterium
ATCGGCAGCAAACTCGCGGTCCAAAATGACGGTATTTACTTCATCATTGCGCAGAAAGCTTTGGAAGTCCATATTAGTCGAGCCGACGGTGGACCATACGCCGTCTATGACCGCAGTCTTTGCATGCAGGATGGCATTGCGGCGTTCGTACATCTTTACCCCCGACCGCAAAAGGTCCGAATAGTAGTATTGTCCGGCATATGATGTCATCGGATGTATGCTTACTTTAGGGAGGACAATCCGAACATCTGCGCCGCGTTGCGCTGCATCCTTGAGGGCCGTCAAGATCTGTTTATCAGGAACGAAATAGGCATTCGTCATATGGACCGATTTCCCTGCAAACGTAATCGCGGAGACGTATAGGACAAAAGTCAGCCTGTTAATTTGTCCCCTTGTGCTGCCGATTACCTGAACCAGGGCTGTCCCCCTGTCCGGCAGATCGGGGAAATAGTTATTATCCGAAAGTGCCGGACCTTTCTGGCTCTTCCATGTTTCGATGAATAATTTCTGGAACTCAGCCACGGCAGGGCCTTCGATCTGAACGTCGGTATCCCGCCAGGGGAGTCGAGACCATTTTTTTTCCGCAGCGTCGGTCGCATCCGTCCAATAATTCCGCCTGATGTTGACGCCCCCTGTAACTACGACCTTCCCATCGGCTATCAGCATCTTGCGGTGGTCCCTATGGAATAGCAGCCATTCCCCATGAGCAGCGAGGGGGTTCAACGGATTGTACTCAACGACATTAATGCCCCCATCCCGCAGGCGCTGAAAAAAAGAAGCAGGCGTCCTGAAGCTTCCGGCGCTATCATAAATGAGATTCACCCGGACCCCATCGGACTGCTTTTGCAACAGCAGATCGGTGAATTTGCGGCCGGCCTCATCCCCCTGAAAGGTAAAAGTCTCGATATTGATATGGTCTTTAGCATTTCGTATCGCATCGAACATGGCTGAGTATGTAGCAGGTCCGTCGATAAGCAGATCGACCTTGTTTCCGCTGATCAAACGACTCCCGCTCACTGATTCCATTACCGCCATATGGCGTTGCAGTATATCGGGATGTTCGCCTTTTCCATTGAGCCGTTCCATAAGGGCGCGGCTCTCTTCCGGAGATAACAATCCCTCGATGGAGGCGATTTGAGGCGGCTCATCGGTGACAGGCACAGTGTCGATCATCTCGGAAACAGTCGGCAAGGTTGCGCACCCGCAGAGTCCTGAGCATGTCATCGATAAAAGGAGCGCAAGGAGATAGAAGGCGGATATTCCCCGATTGAAGTTCATGATTAATTTTACCCGGAAATACGAATTATGGATAAAACAACGATTAACTTCTTGAACCTCGACGGGAGGAATGTTCGATATGCTATCGCAGTGACCTTGATTACTCAAACAGTGCGGCGACGAAATCGCGGGGGTCGAAGTCTCTCAGGTCTTCTACGCCTTCGCCGATTCCGATCAGTTTGACCGGAATATTCACTTCTTTCTGAATAGCAAAGATAATCCCGCCTTTTGCAGTGCCGTCCAGTTTGGTAAGTACGATTCCGGTGAGTCCGACGGCCTCATTGAAGATCTTGGCCTGGCGCAGGGCATTCTGGCCGGTAGTGGCATCTATGACAAGGAGCTTTTCGTGGGGGGCGCCAGGCATGGCTTTCTTGATGACGCGATCGACCTTTTTCAGCTCATCCATGAGCTGGCTTTTTGTATGAAGCCTTCCTGCCGTATCGATTATTACGACGTCGCTGCCCCTGCTCTTGGCGGCTTCCACCGCATCGAAAGCGACCGCGGCCGGGTCAGACCCGCTCTGGTGCTTGATGATGGAAGCTCCCGTGCGCTGTGCCCAGATGTCGAGCTGTTCGACAGCCGCGGCCCTGAAGGTGTCTCCTGCGGCAAGCAGCACTGAGCGGCCCTCGGACCTGAAGCGTGAGGATAGTTTCCCGATGGTGGTCGTCTTCCCGACGCCGTTCACTCCGATCATGAGGATTACATGCGGCTTTGCCGACAGGGTGAGCGGCTGTGGATTCCCGAGCATGGCGGACATCTCTTCCTGGAGGGCAGCCTTCACGTTTGAGACATCTTTTATTACACCAGCGCGGACCTTGTCCTTGAGCATACCGATAATCTGGCCGGCCGCCTCGACGCCCACGTCTGAGGAAATGAGGATTTCTTCGATCTCGTCGAGGACTGTTTCGTCGATCTTTCGGTTCAGCAAGACCGTCTCGACCCGTTCAACAAGACTCTTCCTGGTTTTTGCGAGGCCGGATTTCAGTTTATCGAGAAAGCCCATAGTTTCTGTCAGTCGCGAAAAGGGGACGTATCAGCGAGCGAGCGTGACCGCAAGCGATTTGTCACTCTTCTGGATCCTGAATTTTGACGACTTGAGGTTCTCGATTTTCAGCAGCACCGATCCGCCTGCCTCTGAGCTGTCTTCAATGACGACTTTCCCAATAGCCGAAGAGTCAAAGCTGACCGGCTCCATGATTTTGTTTGAAGCAGGATGGATTGTAACGGCAATCCATTTTTTCCCGTCCATGGCGATGGAACGCGCGCTATACTTAATCTTAGCAGCGGGAGTAAGCCCGGGAATGTGAATCGAGATGATTGTTCTCTTTTGAGATTCAACGAGAGAGATGCCGGTTATGTCGAGAGGAAGGTTCTCGGGACTCATCCCGGTGACCGGAGTTCGTATGATCTCGGTTTTGGATTTGGCTTCGATCTTCTTTTGAACTTCGGGCGCTTCTTTCCTG
>JBGOVD010000048.1:0-9227 GCA_041477935.1 Dissulfurispiraceae bacterium
AGGCTCTGGCCTTCGAGTTTTCAGCCCTCTGAGCTTGTGAAGCTTTCCATGGTCATCTTCCTTGCCTGGTTCATGAGTCTCTCTTCATACAGCCGCGATAAAATCCCCTCGTTTCTTATCCCGATTGTGGTAATGGCGACTTTCCAGGTTGTCTTTTTGAAGCAGCCCGACTTCGGCGCGACCATGAGCCTGGCAATCCTTACCGTAGCGATGCTCTTTCTCTCAGGGACCAGGCTGAAATACCTCCTCTCCCTCGGGCTGGTCGCAATCCCGGTGCTCGCAAAGCTCATCATGGAACCCTATCGGTGGAAGAGAGTGACAGCCTTTCTTGATCCCTGGAAGGACCCCCAGGGGTCAGGGTTCCAGCTCACTCAATCCTTCATAGCATTCGGAAGCGGCGGACTGCAGGGGGTCGGATTGGGCGAGAGCAAGCAGAAGCTCTCCTTCCTGCCGGAAGTTCATACCGACTTCATATTTTCCCTCATCGGCGAAGAGCTGGGTTTTGTCGGGGCGGCGGTTGTCGTGGCCCTTTTCTTCTTCCTGTTCCTGAGGGGATTCATGATAGCAAGAAAGGTCGAAGACCCGTTTGCCTATTATCTGGCCTCCGGCTTGTCCCTCATGATCGGTATTCAGTCCGTCTTCAATTTTGCGGTCGTTACGGGACTCATTCCCACAAAGGGCCTCCCGCTGCCTTTTATTAGTTATGGAGGTTCTTCCCTTGTGATCAGCATGGTTGCTGCAGGCCTGTTGCTTAATGTCTCGAGGTTAAGGGACAATGCGCGGGCGGGACAGGAGATATTGCATATCAGGAACAATCCTGCCGTGACTGGTGCGACTGAGGGAGATGAAGCGAAGTCAAGCCAGTACGGCATGGGCAGGGGGTATGGTCAATATAGTACAAAGCGACGCACGAATATGAGTTATTTCAAGAGAAACAGGAATAAGTCATGAGGGTCATTATTGCAGGCGGCGGGACAGGGGGGCATCTTTTTCCGGGGATCGCGGTAGCCGAAGAATTCATGAAAAGGGGCCGCGCTGCAAGGGTTGTCTTTGTCGGAACTGAACATGGCATAGAAGCGAGGATAATCCCGAAGGAGGGATACCCGATAGAATATCTGAGCGCCGAGGGTATGGTAGGCAGGACCCCTCTCAAAAAATTGAAGGCACTTTATCTATTCCTGGTCTCGCTTGGCCAGTCGCGCAGGATAATTTCATCGGTCCGGCCCGACATCGTAGTCGGAGTAGGCGGCTATGCTTCGGTCGGGATGGTCATCACCGCCCATTTCATGGGAATCCGCACAATTATAATGGAACAGAATTCGGTTGCGGGACGCGCCAACCGATTCCTTGGCTGGTTTGCCGATGCGATAGCGGCTACATACCAGGAGAGCATCTCTTTTTTTCCGAGGCAAAAGACATTTCTCACCGGCAACCCCGTCAGAAAGAAAATACTCCTGAAGGAAGCAGTAGATATCAGGGAGGCATTCGGTCTTGAAAAAGACCGGTTTACAGTCCTGATTTTCGGCGGGAGTCTGGGAGCGCGTACAATTAACAACGCAATGATCGAGGCATTGCATTATCTCCTCGATTTGAGAGAAAATATTCAGTTTGTTCATCAAACCGGTGAGAAGGACCTGAAGGGTGTAACGGAAGGTTATAAAAGGCTGGGCTTCGCCTGCGCGGTCCTCCCTTTCATATATAAGATGGCCGATGCATATTCTGTGGCCGATCTGATCGTATGCAGGGCCGGCGCAAGCACGCTGTCCGAGATTACTGCAATGGGAAAGAGTTCGGTGCTGATACCGTATCCCCATGCCGCATCGAACCACCAGGAATCGAATGCGAGAAAACTCGAGGACATGGGGGCCGCCACCGTGATACTGGATAAGCATCTATCCGGCGAGGTGATGGCCAAGGCAATCCGCGGTCTTTACGATAGCCCGGAAAAGAGGAGAGAGATGCAGAAGGCATCGAAGGCGTTCGGGAGGACCGACGCAGCGGAGAAGATCGTCGATCTGGCGATGAACCTCACGCGCAAGACATAGCACAGGAAAGGTCCAGGCAATGTTTAATCAATACAGGGTAATACATTTCGTCGGAATCGGCGGCATCGGGATGAGCGGAATCGCAGAGGTGCTGCACAATCTTGGATACGAGGTGACGGGGTCCGATATCCGCGAATCCGACACTACTTCAAGATTACGGAACCAGGGGATAAAAATATTTATCGGCCACGATGAAAAGAATATCGATGCGGCCCATGTGGTGGTGACATCGTCGGCAGTTTCACAGACGAACCCGGAGGTGACTGCCGCAAAAGATCGCGCGGTCCCGGTCATACCGAGGGCGGAGATGCTCGCTGAACTCGGCAGGCTCAAATACGGCATCCTTGTGGCGGGGGCGCACGGCAAAACTACAACCACGTCGCTCATTGCAACCCTGCTCGGCGAAGGCGGACTCGATCCCACGGTGGTGATAGGCGGCAAACTTAAGGCATTCGGCAGCAATGCGAAGCTCGGACAGGGTGAATTCCTTGTGGCGGAGGCTGACGAAAGCGACGGCTCGTTCCTCAAGCTCAGTCCCACCATAGCTGTTATCACCAACATCGACAGGGAGCACATGGATTATTTCAAGGACATAGAGACGTTGAAGGGCGCCTTCCTCTCTTTCATAAACAAGGTCCCTTTTTACGGTGTCGCTATTGTCTGCAAGGAAAACGAACATACGCGCGAGATCCTCCCGCAGATCAGGAGGCGTGTGCTTACCTACGGCCTTTCGCACGATTCGGATATGTATGCAAGGAATATAAAGTACGGCCCACGGATGAGCTTCGAAGCCGTCTTCAAGGGTGAATCCCTGGGTGTTTACAGCGTTCCGGTGCCGGGAGTACATAATGTTCTCAACAGCCTTGCGGCGATACTTACGGCAATGGAGTTCCAGGTGCCGCAGGAAAAGATCAGGGCCGGCCTCGACGGCTTTGGGGGGATACAACGGAGATTCGAATTCAGGGGCGAGTCAAGGGGCGTAAAGGTCTACGACGATTACGGACACCATCCGGTCGAAATCAGGGCGGTTCTCAAGGCGGCCCGGGAATGCTTCATCGACAACCGCATCGTAATCATATTCCAGCCGCACCGGTATACGCGGACTCGCGATCTGATGGCTGATTTTGCCCTCAGCTTTGGTGCTGCGGACAGACTCTATCTCCTCGACATTTACGCGGCCGGCGAGGCGCCGATCGAGGGGGTCGATTCAGCTGTTCTGCTGAAAAAAATACGCGACGTCGGATCAGTAAAGGCTGACCATATACCGGACAGGAAAGAGCTTGTGAAAACGGTGCTGGCCGATCTGAAGCCGGGAGATGTTGTGATTACTCTCGGCGCAGGCGACGTCTACAAAACAGGCGAGGAGATACTCAAGGCGCTATGATTACAACTAAAAAGATTGGGGTCCTGGCAGGAGGCCTATCTGCGGAAAGGGAAATTTCGCTCAAGAGCGGCAGCGCGGTATACAAAGCTTTATTGGGCAAGGGCTATAACGCCGTATTTATCGATGCGGCTGAAGACATGCACGCCTCGATTACCTCGCAGAAGGTTGAGATCGTTTTCATCGTCCTCCATGGCGGGCAAGGCGAGAACGGCGCAGTTCAGGGGTTCCTTGAGGTAATGGGCATCCCCTATACTGGGTCCGGTGTGCTCGCATCGGCTGTCGCCATGGACAAAGAGACATCGAAGAAAATATTTTTGTATCATGAAATCCCGGTGCCTCCATTCAGGATTATACATCGCGACGAACTGCCGGGCACTATTGAAACCGTGGCCGCGGGATGTCTCATCGGCGGATCGATGATAGACTTCGGGATGCCCTGGGTGATCAAGCCGGCTGCGGAAGGGTCCAGCATAGGCGTCCACATTGTAAAGAATGGCGACGAGCTTGGACCCGCCCTCAATGACGCATTCAAATACGGAGACACGATTATCGTTGAACAGTATGTAGAGGGCAAGGAGATCCAGATAGGCATTCTGGGGCAAAAGGCGCTTGGAGGAGTGGAAGTGAGGCCTTCTCTTGAATTCTACAACTACGAGGCGAAGTATACCCCGGGGCTCACAAACTACGTTCTTCCCCCTGAAGTGAGTGAGGAAGATTATGAAAAGCTCAAGGCAACGGCTTTGCGTGCACATAATGCCCTGGGCTGCGCGGGCGCTACAAGGGTCGATCTCATCCTTGACGTTGAGGGCAGGGCCTATCTGCTTGAGGTCAATACCATACCGGGCATGACCGAGACCAGCCTGCTTCCCAAGATTGCCGGACTTGCGGGCCTGGAATTCCCCGACCTGATCGAGGAAATTCTCAAATCTGCCCTGGAGCATTGAAACCGAAGGCCATGTGATGGAGATGAAAAAAGTTAAAAATGCGCGGACAGGAACAAAGAGAATAACTGCAATAGCTGTTGGACTTGTCGTCGTTCTTTGCGTGGCAGGCATTGCTTTTCTTGGCAACAAATATCTGTTCATCAGGGAGATAAATTTCTACGGTAACCGCCACCTTACCAACGAGGAGTTGGTGTCGTTGGCAGGGCTCTCTCAAAAGAGGCCGCTTTTTTCCGTCACAACCGGTGATATCTACCGGCAGCTGAAAACGTCTCCATGGATAAAGGACGCCCTGGTGAGGAAGGACCTCAGCGGAAATGTAACTGTATATCTCACCGAAGCGGTAGCCGTAGCCATATTGCAAATGGATGAAATACCCTTTCTTGTCGACAGCGACGGCCTGCGGCTGGAAGAGATAAGGCCTGAACCGGTCTATTTTTTGCCGGTTGTGAAGATTGACCCCACATCCCACAAAGAGGCTTATCGTGATGCGGTCGAACTGGCGAGGGCTTTGAATGAAAGAAAGGTGACGGCCCATGGAGGGAACATCGAGCTTACCGGAACAAGACCCGAAGATGTCACCATGAAGGTAGACGGCGTTCCGGTCAAGATCGGGGCGGGTGATCTCCCCAGGAAGCTCGAAAAACTCGACTTCGTCAGGGATGAACTTGGAAAGCGGAATATGTCGGTAGAATATATAGATCTCAGGTTCGCAGACAGGATTGTGGTTAAGCCGCTGAAGCAGGATGTCAGGGCGCCGGAACGCAAAGGCAAGCCTGAAGCGGACAAGGTCCGGAAACAGGCTAAACAGAAAAACGCCAGACATAAAAAGAGCGATAAAAAAGTGGCAGGGGGTAAGACAAAAAAACATGTCGGCTAAAAGAAAAAAAAGCGGCCCCTTCATAACGGGCATAGATGCGGGTACTTCCAAAATCTGCGTGGTTGTTGCCGAGATGATCGACGAGGGCATAGATATTCTCTCGATCACGTCTTCACCTTCCGCAGGGATGAGAAAGGGTGTGGTTGTCAATGTGGATTCGGCCTCTGCCGCGATAAGGGATGCATTGGCGGCGGCACGCCAGCAGTCCGGTGTTTCGATCAGGGAAGCCCTTGTGAGTATATCAGGCAGCCATATACAGGTTACCACAGGCAACGCTTCCATAGCGGTCAGCGGAAAAAATGTGTCGCAGGCCGATATTGAAAAAGTCATCGACGCGGCCGGCTTAACGTCCATCCCTTCAGGAAGGCAAATTCTTCATGTTCTGCCGACCGATTTTATCATTGACGGGGGGAGGGGAATAAAGGACCCTCTGGGTATACCGGGCTCCAGGCTCGAATCTATTGTAAATATCATTACTGCTTCAGGCGAGCCCCTCCAGCGTCTTGTAACGAGTTGTGAAAAGGCGGGACTTCAGGTGTCGGACCTTGTACTGCATTCGATCGCCTCTGCCGAGGCGGCCCTGACGACCGAAGACCGCGAGATGGGAACCGCCCTGGTCGATATAGGCGCCGGAACGACCGATATCGCTCTCTTCAAGGATGGCTGGTTGCAGCACTCGATGGTACTGGGGATCGGGGGAAATCATTTCACCAACGACCTGAGTGTCGGGTTGAGGGTCTCTTTTTCCGAAGCCGAGCGGGTCAAGAAGCAGTTTGGCATGCTCACTGTCGCCGATGGCGGCGATGAAGAAATTGATGTAGTCGGTCTTGACGGAGAGGTCAGGAAGATATCAAGGAAGCTGGTGTTCGAGATCCTGCATCTTCGGTGCGAAGAGCTCCTGGAACTGATAAAGAAGGAATTGTCCCGGCCTGAAACGAAGGAAGCGGTTACAGGCACTGTGTTTACAGGCGGCGGAGTGCTGATTCAGGCTTTTGATCGGCTTGCGGAAAACATCATTTCGCTGCCCATCCGGATAGGACATCCGGACCTGGCCCCCGCGCATACGGGTAAATCCACGCCTTCATTGCCGTTTATAACAGGTGTCAAGGAACAATATCACAGCCCGGAATTTGCTGCCGGAGTAGGCCTGGTGCTATACGGAGCCGGATACTCCCAAGGTCCGGCAGATACGGATGGCTCAGGATTATTGAACAAGATGACCGATTTTTTCAACAATATTATGGGTAACAAGAGATAGGAGGTCCCCATGTTTGAAATAGAAGACGTAGGAAGACCGGTGGCGAAGATCAAGGTGATCGGCGTAGGAGGCGGTGGCGGTAATGCCGTCAACAGTATGGTGGCCGCCCATATATACGGCGTCGAGTTCATCGCGGTGAATACCGACATACAGCACCTTGAAGCCTCGCTTGCGCCTGCCAGGATACAGATAGGAACAGACCTTACAAGGGGACTGGGGGCCGGTTCCAATCCTGTAATCGGACGCGAAGCTGCGCTTGAAAGCAGGGACGTGCTTGCAGGATTTATCGACGGATCCGACATGGTCTTCATTACCGCCGGCATGGGTGGAGGAACGGGGACAGGCGCAGCTCCTGTGATCGCCGGTATAGCCAGGGACATGGGGATACTGACCGTGGGCATAGTTACGAAGCCTTTTTATTTCGAAGGCAGGAAGAGGGCGATGAACGCCGAGGAAGGAATTCACGAACTCAAAAACCACGTCAACACGCTTATTGTGATACCCAATGACCGGATCAGTCTGGTCGTGGAGAAAGGGACATCATTACTGCAATCCTTTTCTACGGTGAATGACGTACTCAGGCAGGCCGTTCAGGGCATTTCGGATCTTATCCTCGTTCCGGGGCTCATAAACCTGGACTTCGCCGACATAAAGGCCATCATGCAGAAGCAGGGGAAGGCTGTTATCGGCATGGGCATGGGAAAAGGAGAAGGAGGAGCTTTCGAGGCGGCCAAGAAGGCCATCCTTAACCCGCTTCTCGAAAAATCTTCGATCGAGGGCGCGCGTGGGATCCTGATCAACATTACCGGCGGACTTAATATAACTCTCGACCAGGTCCAGGAAGCGGCGTCGCTTATACATGACAATGCGCACGAGGAATCGAATATTATCCTGGGCGCGGTGATCGACCCTGAAATGGACGACCAGATCAGGGTTACAGTCATAGCCACCGGGCTTGACGAAAAAAGCGAGAAGGTCGAGCTGCCCGAAACCCAGACATGGACTCCAAAGAAAGAGGTGCCGGTCTCTCAGGTTAAGGCCCAGGTGAAGATGCTCTCGAAGAGTATCGACATGTTTACAGAAAGCATTTCAAAAGAGGCAGCAACCGTGAAGGAGGGATTCCTGCATAAGGAATATACAGCCCCGCTTGAGAAAAAGTATGTTCCGGCTGTTGAGGCTGCTGCCCCGATAGTCGCTCCGCCGATTGCTCAAATAGTTGAACCAATAGCTGATCCGATAGTTGCTGTTGCAGCCGAACCGCCGATTGAGCCGTCCGCTGAATCACTTGTTAAGCCGGTCATAGAACCCGTTGCAGAATCAGTCGTCGAAACAGTTGTCTTGTCGCGCAAAGTCGGGCCTGCCGAGGTAGAAAAGGGACAGGCACCGGCCGACCTTCATCACGAGATGAGGCTTGCGGAATCGGCCATCCCTCCGGAGGACCAGTACGACATACCGACATTCCTCAGAAAAAAACTACAGCAAGCTGACAGGTGAACCGCAAGCTTGTTGAGAAGGCCGATGCCCTGCTTGCAAAAGAAAAGGGGACAGTCTTCAAAGACCCCGGCGGCAGGATATCATTCTGCCTTGTCTATCCTAATACCTACCATGTCGGGATGTCGAACCTTGGGTTTCAGGGGCTCTACGGACTGCTGAACCGCCGTGAAGATGTGGTCTGCGAACGCGCATTTCTTCCGGATGATGCCGACATAGCCGAGTATCGCAGGACCGCTACCCCTGTTTTTTCTCTCGAAAGCAAGAGGCCTCTGACCTCGTTCGACATCGTAGCCTTTTCACTCTCGTTTGAAAACGATTATCCGAACATCTTCAGGATACTCGGACTTTCTAAAATACCTTTCAGGACAGACGGCCGCGGAGATTATCATCCGCTTATCATTGCAGGAGGAGTCGCTGTCTCGTTCAATCCTGAGCCGCTTGCACCGGCGCTCGACCTGATATTTATCGGAGAGGCTGAAGAGGCCCTCGGAGAATTTATCGAACTATACAAGCAGGCCGGAGACAAGGACGGTGTCAGGAGAAAAGCAGTGCAACTGGAGGGAGTGTATGTTCCGTCTGAATACGAAATAACCTATCTGGAAGACGGCACCATATCGCGACGGACCGCGAAGGCGGGCGCTCCACTCAGCATCTCGAAGAGAACTGTGAAAGACCTTTCGCTGGCCCCTCTTAACACATCTATCATCACAGCAGGGACCGAGTTTTCGAGCATGTATCTTGTGGAGATAATGAGGGGTTGCCCCTGGAACTGCCGCTTCTGTCTTGTCGGGAATTTCTTCGGCCCGCTAAGAAAGAAAAGTGTGCCGCAGGTTAGGGAAGAGATAGAGGAGGGCAAGAAGGTTGCCGAAAAGATAGGGATCATCGGACCGTCACTTTCAGATTATCCCAACATCGGCGAGATTCTCTGCATAGAAGGTGTCCAGTTTTCGATCACCTCTCTTCGCGCAAGCGGACGCAGTGCGGAGCTGATCGGACTGTTGAAGGGGCACAAGAGTGTTTCCATAGCGCCCGAGGCCGGCACGGAAAGGCTGCGGAGGGCCATCAACAAACAGGTGACGGAACAGGATATCGTGACTACGTCCGGACTTCTCTTTGACTGCGGAATCGAGACGCTCAGGCTCTATTTCATGATCGGTCTTCCGACTGAGACTGACGAAGACATAGACGGCATAATAGACCTCGCGGGCAAGGTCAGGGCCTTAAA
>JBGOVD010000075.1:0-7801 GCA_041477935.1 Dissulfurispiraceae bacterium
GAGTTCGACAAGGTTTTCAAGAACAAGGGTCTGCCGGATGATGTCCCGGTCTTCGAACTTGCCTGGGATGAAGAAGATATGTGGCTGCCGAAGATCATGAAGGCAAGCGGCATCGCTGCGAGCACAGGAGAGGCGATGAGGCTTATTAAACAGGGCGCCGTAAGTGTGAACAACGAGAAGGTGGACAACCCCGATAAAAAATTTATCAAAGGCGACTACCTCATCAAGGCAGGCAAGAGGAAGTTTGTAAAGATCAATCCGCTATAAAAATAATATGCCGGCATTCGTATGTGGAGAGAATACCAAGAGATTCGGGAAACCCCCTTCCTTTTAATTCCGCTGGCATTATTGCACAGTCCTGATAAGGAAGAGGGCTCAGACCCAGGTTTTTCTTAAGAAACTACCACTACTCTACCCGAATATCGTATTGTGCGACTTCAGTAATACCTTCGAATTTAATCTCAACTACCATTGTCCATAGACCAGGCGAGCAGAAATCGATTTTGGATTTATAAGCCGTCTTTTCCAATTCTGCCATGCTCTCAGCACCATGCGGCGGTATTATTTTGCACTCCTTAGCGGCCGACTTTTGTCCTTTTATGAAATAGTTGACTGCAATATCGGCACTTGTTATAGGTTTGCCTATACTATCCCTGACATTGATGACGAAATCGTTCGTACCGACTGTAGGCGGATTTTTTGCAAAGTTCAGATCCACCTTGAAATGCGCATGGTCCTTGTTGTAATCCTGAGCATAGGCAACACCAACTGTCAGAATTAGAGCCAGTACCATGATAACGATTCTTTTCACTATAAACCTCCGTTGAGACTTTCATTTATTGTCTCTGTAAATTTAGTTTCATTATGCATACAAACGATCGCATACTCATACAGCAGCCTGCATGCATTTCCCGATTTCACTATTGAACCTGCACTTCTGATTTGAGTATAACAAGAAAAAAAGGACTTGTCAGTGACATTATCACAAAGGACTCGGGCCTGAAGTCCTTGATTAAAGTATACTCCGTCCACGACATTTCCTTTTTAACCCTACTTCGATATACTTAATGAAGAAATCAAGCGATTATTCGGAGGAAAAGGATGAACAAAAGAAAGGCAGCTGCATGCATCGCGTTTTTTCTGTTTGCATTGTGCGGTAGCGCATGGGCTCACCATCCTACTGGCGTCTCGGGGCCCGGTCATTCAGGACCGATACGGACACTTTCGGCCATAGCCATAGAGCAGGGAAGGATCCCGGTCGAAGTGGACACAGAATTTATAGATCTTGACTCTTTTTCGGACCAGCAGCTTTTGCAGTTTGCTGCCGAGGGTAAGAATGTGCATAGTGCGGATTCAATCCTCCATTCGTCACTGGGTATAGGTTACGGCGTAACCAATGAACTCTCAATCGGCCTGCGAATACCCTATGTCCGGGTTAACAACATCAGGGAGGCCCACGCCGATGAGCCCGAGGAGATTCATATCCACGGAGACTCCAAAGGCATAGGAGACATGACTCTGCTTATGCAGTACATGTTTCTGAAAATGACTGAATCGAGACCCGCGATGGCCGTCTTCTTCGGTGTCAAGATTCCAACCGGCAAAACAAACGTCAAAGACGTGGGGGGAGAGCGATTCGAGACCGAATTTCAGCCGGGATCGGGGGCGTGGGATCCCATCGCAGGAACGGCGATCACGAAGAGGTTCGGCTCATTGTCACTCGACGTGAGTTTTCTATACACGCTGTCTACTCGCGGCGCGCAGGCGACCCGCCTCGGAGACTCCTTTCAATATAACGCCGCGGCGTCATATCGAACATTCAGAAGTAATGGTTTTTCGGGGGACTTGATACTCGAGGCCAATGGAGAATGGAGACAAAAGCAGAAGACAGCCGGGATTACGGACGAAAACAGCGGCGAAAACGTCATCTTCATTTCTCCCGGAATGAGGCTTTCCTGGAAGCAGTGGTCGGCTTATGTCTCTGTCGGATTACCGATTGTCCAGGACCTCAAGGGCATTCAGAACAAGACGAATACAAAGACATTATTCGGCGTCACAGTCGGGTTTTAATGACTCTTTAGAAAAGGAGGATTATATGAAACAGACCGCAAAGATTGTGCTGGTCTTACATGCAGTACTTTGAATTACGTGCATTAAGGATGGCGCCTGTTCCTCCTTGTTCCAGCTCTTTTGCCTTCACTTCTCTAATAGAGCCTTCTGCAGCTTTGCCTTTTGATTTCCATGTGCTGCCGCATCGTTGAATAATTCTAATGCCTTTTGTTTATCCTGCTTTACACCCTGACCTAATCTGTACATCTCACCGAGCTGGTATTGGGCACAGTCATCTCCCCTGGAGGCTAACGGCTCAAATATCCTGACTGCTTCCTGGTAATCTCCTTTGGCATATGCCGATAATCCATCATTGCAGTCGGCAGCATAAGCCAAACTGCAGATCAGTAAGGTGCTCATCATAAGTGCAAGCAGTTTCATATTTATACGTCCTCCTCTAATTAAAGTTATAAATTGATGACATAGTCAGGTCACTCATATCATACGATACTATATTAACAATAATGTCAATCATTCCAAGGGATGATATTGAAGTACCGGTTTAATGGCGTGCGTCGTTGAGACTATTGACCCAAAGAGACGATTTTATGAATGCGGGATAAGGGCTTCGAGATCGATACAGCCGGCTGCATCAGCTTCTATAGCTTCGAGCGAAGTATCCTTCAGACCGGGGATGACACCGATGATTGGGACAGGGCAGAGTTCTTTCAGCGCCTGGAGGTTCGTCTCTTCAGCGATCGTTCTCTCTGCCGGAGCGCTGAAACTGATAATAATCCCTGCGACATCGACACCCTCATTAAGCAGATGCGAGACAGTCAATAGCGTATGATTTATTGTACCCAGGGCGGGCCGCGTAACCACAACGGCCGGCAGTTTAAGATCCTTTATCAGATCGACGACGAAATATGTGTGCGGAACATTGCCTGTCTTCTTCCCCGCCAATGGCACCAGAACACCCCCGATGCCTTCGACGACCATGAAGTCGTACTTCGATGAGAGTACCCGGTAAGCATCGAAGATCTTCCCGAGTTCCACCGCAATTCCTTCGCGCTGAGAGGCTATATGCGGGGCCAAAGGTGACTCGAAACGGACCGGCGTGATCAGGTCGAGCGGGTCGTCCATCCCCGAGATTTCCTTCAGGAATTTGCCGTCAGAGGGGACAAGAATTCCGTCACGACGTATGCATCCGGTTTCAATCGGTTTCATGGCGCCGACCTTAATTCCTTGTCCTTTCAGCGCGCGGATTATCGCGGCTGCCGCTAGAGTCTTGCCGACACCTGTATCCGTTGCCGTTACAAAAATCCCTTTTGCCATCAGAATTCCCGTGTTATAAGGTCTTCAAGTTCCGAGTAGTCGTAGAAGCATGCGTCCGGTTTCAAGCCGTTATACTCTCTTTGCTCGTTCCTGAAGAGCACAAAGTCCATGCCCGCGTTTTTAGCGCCGGGGAGGTCCCTGTACGGATTATCTCCGACATATAGTGCATCTGCGGCCTTCACGCCTATCTTGCCCAACGCGATATCGAAAAGTCGCCTGTCGGGCTTCTTGAACCCGAACCGTGACGAGAGCACCCTGTGCTCAAAGAAACGGTCCAGCCCTGCCGTCGCGATCTCGGGCTCGGTAAAGACCCACTGCGCATCCGAAACCAGCGCTATGCGGTACTTTGCGGAGATCAATTCGAGCGTTTCTTTCACGTTAGGGAAAAGTCCGAAAGATCTTATTGTCAGCGACCGGAAGAGCACCACCACATCGCTGATGCTGCATTCGGAATAACTCCCTCCTCCGTACCGTCGCATGATGTTCTTGAATACGGCATAAACATCTACCTCAGGGAATGCCTCGGAGCTTTTCTTAAGATATTCCTTCACGCCTGAAACGAAAGCGTCCTTCAATTCCTCCGGCCTGATCTTGACAGAATGATAGGAAAGAAAACGCGAGAGCATTTGATAGACCCATGGATCGTCCTCGTCCGTGCGAATGTCTATCAATGTCCCGTAGAGATCGAACAAGACCGCCTTCTTCATTTGAGCTTGAGCCCCCACCTGAGACACTCAAGGGCCTCATAAGCCAGTCTTAGCCGGTAATTCCAATCCAGGTAACCGTTTCGTGCTATCCTCAATTCGGTCATGGCCATATAAAAAGGGGTCCTCCGGGTGATCGTTTCAAATGCATCGTGCCGATTATGATAATGGCCGGCGTAGCTCTTGAGAAAATGTCTGATATAGGGCTCGGATTCATATGGGCTTCCCGTTCTCCAGAGAAATGTATGCTTCAACTCTGCGCAAATCATGCCGATGTCCCACGCGATGTCTGAGAGCTTCATTCGTTCAAGATCGATGGCCGCGACATCCCCGCGGTCCGTAAACAGAAAATTGGTCGGCGTGGCATCGCCGTGGATTATGACATTTTCAACCTTCCTGAAACGCGAACGGCCGAGCCATTTTTCCACCAGCCGCATGTACAGGCGCCTGTCGGTATGCGATACTACCGTCTGAGTACAAAGCTTGTCAAGAAGCTTCTCGAAATAGGCGCTGAGAGGTCCGAGATTGATCGTACTGCCGGCAGAGGTTTTTGAGTGAAGAGCATACAGGAAAGAAGCAAGGCTCGATAGCCGATCTTTGAGGGCAGGCCTGTCTCCATGGTATATAGCCGCCCTCAGATAATAATCGAGCTCCCTGCCGGCGATAAACTCCTCGATCAGGGCCAGGCCGATGCTCAATTCGCGGGTGATAGGCCGCACCACATAGTTGGGTGGCACACTGAAGCCGTAGTCCCTCAGGACGTTAAGATTGTCATATTCTCCCTTTATCCTCGACACCCTGTCTTGACTCGTATCGTCGAGTCTGAAGAACTTTCCGATGATGGCGGTCCGGCTCTTTTCTTCGGTATATTTATAGACTCCGTTCGAAGACATCCGGTTGACATGGAAACGCGGGTCTCTAACATCGGGACAGACCTTTGCCAGGAGGACTTCGTAAAGCGGATCGTGATAGTCGAGCGTGCCGAGATATGAGTCGTTCATTGTTCAAGTTTAGCAAGGTAAGCATTACTTACCTACAGTATCAAAACTCCTTCAGACGATCCTGCTGTCAAATACGAATGTTTGGCCGGTGATAGTTCTGGTAGTGACGAGATATGCGATGAAACGTGCCACTTCAAGCGGGTCTGACAGGCTATGCAACAGGCTTTCTTCCCTGGCCAGCTCCAGAGAGCCGGCAGCGGCACTACCCATCCCTGTAGACATATATCCGGGAAGAACGGTATTCACCCTGATGCCGTGGGCGGCGAGTTCGAGCGCAGCACTCCTTGTCAGCCCGAGAAGTGCCGCCTTTGCAGCACTGTATGCCGCCTGCCCCTTCTTGCCCTTGAGCCCGGAATAGGATGATATATTGATGATATGGCCGCCGCGATTCATATGGGGTACGCAGGACTGAATAAGGTTGACTGCTCCTTTGACATGCACCGCCATCACGCTGTCCCAATCTTCTTCACTCTGTCTGATGAGAAGTGCATCCCTGGCAACTCCGGCATTATTGACAACGATATCCACCCTTCCCCATTGATCGACGACCCTGTGGACCATCGCCGACACTTCATCGCGTATGCCGACATCGGCTTGTGCTGAGATAGCTTTATCGCCAAGTTCTGCGATAAGCTTCGCCGCCGCCGCCCTGGACGAACGATAATTGACGCAGACACGACAGCCGCTCTGTGAAAGGGCGACAACTATTTCCTTTCCCAGCCCAACCGCTCCTCCCGTCACTATGGCAACCTGTTCGTTCATGGCCTCCGATGAATGCACAATGGTATAATGTATGATATTCTGACTCACCGGGAGGCCCAATGACAAGGTTTGAAGAAGTGCAGATGAAGATCGCCGAATCTGCAAAGAGCTTTCTGGAAGTTTATAACATACAGGTATTTATCGAGCAGTTCTCACTCACCAGAGAGAGCAGGTTTTCGCTCACCCTGCCCGGAATGGAAGAGCCATATCCTGTTTCAGCCGTGGTTTCTCTCACCTATGACGTATTTCAGACCAGCATGTCCATGTATGACGATCTCAAGCCCGAAGAAGACAATATCTCTTCCGAAAACACTCTCGAACTGGATGTAATCGTGAGGTTGCCGATCATGGAGGGCTATCCAGATATCGAAGGCCTGCTCCGCGAAATAGAGAGGCAATATCCTGAGACCGAACCTGTCCTTCTGGTCAAGGAATTTTTCGGCGCCGGCGAGCCGTCGAAGGAATACGAGCTCTCTTATGCCTATGACCTGGAATCCGAAGATGTTACTGACAGCGAGATGCTCGACGGAGTATTCGAAGAGCTGCGAGGGATCATGGACATGGTCTACGAAAAGACAAAATATAACATAGATCAGTCATGGTACAGTGGAGAGGATGATCCAGCTAAAGGATATTAAGTATGTCCTCCTCGACATGGACGGCACGCTCCTGGACAAATATTTCGACGACTATTTCTGGGAGCACCTCGTCCCGGAAAGATATGCCGAGAAGCATAATATAAGCTTCGGCAGGGCAAAAGAAGAGCTCCTCACGAAATACAAGGCTCATGAGGGGACCCTCAACTGGACCGATATCGATTTCTGGTCGAGCGAACTCAGGCTCGACATCCCGGCACTCAAGGAACAGATCAAGCACCTGATCGACGTCCATCCGCATGTCATCGAATTTCTGGCTGCGCTCCGAAAGCACGGGAAAAAGGTGTACATGGTCACCAATGCCCACTACAAGGTCCTCGACATAAAGCTGAAAAAGACCGAAATCGGAAAGTATTTCGACAAATGCATTACATCGAATGAGCTTGGATACCCCAAGGAGCGGATAGAGTTCTGGGAAAACCTCGAAAAGGTTATCCACTTCGAAAAGGATAAGACGCTCTTCATCGACGACTTAGCCGAGATCCTCAATACTGCTCAAGCATACGGAATCAGGCACCTCCTGCATAAAACGAGGGCAAGCTCGAAGAAGAGCGACACCCCTCACAGCGGGTTCACCGTCCTCAAAGACTTCGGCGAACTTATCGACGCGTTCTAGCTCGCAACATTCGAAATTTTTCCCGCGGTCTGAAGAATGCTGATCTATGCGCGGTGTCTGGGTTCTCACGGCCGCGCGAGCAGGCAGGGCAATTTAACCGCTGAGACAGAATGTTCCTTTCATGATCAAGCTGTCGCTTTCTTAACAAAGTGCTAATTCATCGCGCATAGATCAGCATTCTTCAGACCGGCCGGCTTAACTGCGCAACTCTTAGGCCCCGGTCAGAAATGTGCGCACGCCCGATCCGATAAACTGCACGCCTATGCAAACCAGCAGAAATCCCATCAGCCTGCTTAAGGCATCCATGCCGTCCTGGCCGATCAGCTTCGACACCATCTGGGCCGAGCGGAGTGCGAGCCAAATAACTGCGCATGTTATAAAAATGCTGGAAACCGCCGCGCCATATGCCAGCGCCTGTTGCACTCCACTTTTCAATTCGGCTATTTCTGTTGAGATGCCGATTACGACAGCTATCGACCCCGGCCCGCTGATGCTTGGCAGGGCGAGCGGGAAAAAGGCGATCTCATGCCTGCCGTGTCCGTTCACTTGGTAAACGTCCTGACTTTGGAACAGCATACGGTAGCCTATGAGCGCAACGGTCAGTCCTCCTGCAATACGCAGGGCGCCGTAAGAGATGCCGAAGCCCTGCATAATGAAGACCCCGCCAAACAGGCTAAC